>JBBSFP010000038.1:0-11172 GCA_038238625.1 Tepidisphaerales bacterium | reverse complement strand
CGCTGGCCAACATCCGCGAGGCCATCGAACTTTATGTGGAGGATTGCAAGGACGCTGGCGATCCCGTTCCCACCGAGGCCGGTAAGGAGTTTGTTGAAGCCAGGTAGGGGTGTGTACGCACACCGACTTCCTGCAGCGATATGCGCAAACTACTCGCTCTGCATCTGCTGAGCCTTCGGACGAAGAGATCCAACCGGGATCCAAACTGCGGGCACTGAAGAGAGCAGCGAATGAATCATGCCGAAGAGCGCAGGGGCTGCTACGAGCAAGACCACGATCAGAAGGAAGTAACTCCAGTAATAGCGGTCAACAATTTCGAAGGACAGTCCGCCGGCCAGCAACGATATGAGACAAGTGGGGAGCAGGGTCCTCGTAAAGCGGATGCGCCGCCGCCGCCTCACCTCATAGAAGAACAGCGGCAGGCCATAGAACAACCCCGGGACAATAGCGAGCGAAACAAAAAACAATCCAAAGACCGAGACATATTCTAAACCCCCGTAGGATCCCTGCTGCAAACACATTGTAAATACGAAGCCGAGGAATTCTGCCGTCGCGATCGCCATACACGTGAGCACTCCAAACCCCAGACAAGCCAGCGGGTTCCGGTCCCGCTTCATGACCGCGGCGGGTGAAGCATATTCAATGAGCTGGCTCATAGAGAAAATCCGGCTAAGCCAGTTAGGGTGTGTACGGACCCACCGATTTCATGCCGGGGGTATGCGCAATCTCCCGTCGATGCCACGGCATTTTATTGGCTCAAGCGATCTTTAATCGTTTGCCAGGCGGCGGGAAGGATGGTGCCGCAGCCGCAGTACATCGAGCAGTGATCGGTGGGCAGCACCACCAGGTCATCCACGCCCGTCAGCTTGGCGCTTTCAACGGTCACCGGGCCATCGCTGCTGCCGCTGTGATTACGCATCGACTCTGCAGTTTTTTCCAGTCGGCTGCGCGCCTGGCGGATGCCCCAGACATTCTCGATCCGCTTCGGCACCCAATTCGCTGGCGCGGATACCACGCTGGCGCCCAGTCGCCACGCAGGGTGCTGGCTACCGGCGATGATGGTGTATTTGAGCCCGGCCCGGCGGGGTTGCTCATTGAGCGTTGTCAGAAATTCCGACCCCGGCTTCATATCGCGCACCGCTTCGCCCAGCCCTTCAGTGATAAACCACGTCGCCGAATAATCCTTGTCATACTTCCATTGCATCAGGTTCTCACGCACCTTCATCAATAGGCTGAATTTTGTCCAATCCGATCCGTGATTGGGCGGCGTCATCATGATCAGCCGATCCACCATGCCGTTGTAATGGTCCCCCTCGACATACGCCCGGCTCACCAGCGCGCCCAGGCTGTGGGCAATGATGTCGACCTTCAACTCCGGATACCGCGTCCGCACATCACTCAGTGCTTCGCCCAGCAGCGCGGCACTCTCAACAATCGGCCCATCTGATGGATAGCCGAAGGTCGCGGTTTGATACCCCGCATCGTTGAGCAACGATGTCAATTGTCCAAAGATATTCGGTCCACAATCCAGTCCGTGGATCAACACGACCAAGGGCTTGTGGGGATCGATCTGATCGGGCAGATGCAGGCCCCAGTGCTTCCGCAGCGCCGCGGTGGCATCGGGGGCCGCCAGGGCGGTGAAAACACGCACCACGGTTTTGGCGGCATCGCAGTTGGCCGGGAGCAGCGCCGGATCAACGCAGAAGACAATCCCATCGGCATCCACGCTGAGCTTACACCCATCCTTAAATGCCCCGCCCATCGCGCTGATGAACCGGTTGGCACCCACGCCACGCATGTCAAATTCCAGCTTCGGCCCGGGTAACCAACTGCAGACCGTCGGATGTTCGGCAAAGGCGGTGGAAAGATCGACCAGGCAAAGCTTGCCTTCGTGCAACGGCACGCGCACCTGTTGTGCTGCGGCGCGCGCCGCCCCCGGGGAAAGCAGCGCTACATAAAGCATCGCCACCATGAGAATCCCCAGGCACTTCTTTTTTTGCGTGATTTGTAGTTGCATCGAGCCGGTCTCCATCCCGAACAATCCCCCGCGTATTGTTATAGGGCAGCGGCTTGGTTTCAAATAAAAAATAGCTGGGGAATCCCCCTGTTGCGGTTCCGCCCAAAAAGCTTCAGGCGTCATAGCATGATGCCCTCCACACGCTTTCCCATATCCCCATGCCCCCCGCAGCAGACTATCGCCGCTCAGCGAGAGAGGCGAGGCTCGTGAATCCGCGTTTGCTGCGGCATAGGTGTTTACACTTATAGACCCCTGTTTTCCCATTATATAGGGGTTTAATGAGACATCTGCAGATTTGGTTAAATTTGGAGGTTGCCTTCTTTCGCGGATTCAACCTAGGGTACTTCAGTCAGCCGGGAAATGTTTTCCCGCCGACAAAATCTTTTACCTGGATGGGTGAAATCATGGATCAGGATACACAAGCCGCTGCGGCGGCGGAAACGTCTCGTCGATTGTTCCTGCGGAACTCCGCACTGCTCGCGGGTGGTGCCACTGCTGGCGCGGCATTGCTGGGCGCGTTCAAGCCCACGCAGGCGTTTGGGCGCAACGTGCAGCCTGCCCAGCGCCGTGAAAAAAATGAGAGCGACCGCCTCGGCGATTATCGCCATTTCCGTAACGAATTTGGCCAAATCCGCGGTCATGAAAATGACCACGTGGCGTTTCTCGTGCAGGCCCTGGGCGCGGCCGCCCGACCCAAGCCCACGTTCCAAAATCTTGAGCAGACCAACCTCGGTGAATTCGTGATGGTGTCGCAAGCGCTGGAAAACACCGGCTGCGGCGCGTATCTCGGCGCTGCCCCCTACATTGACAGCCCGGAATATCTGGGAGCCGCCGGCAGCATTGCCCTCATCGAAGCCCGTCACGCGGGTTTCCTGAACGTGCTGAATGACGATCCGATCACCGGCGACGCCCTTGACCATACCCGGAACAACAGCTTTGAAATGCCGTTCACTGCGGCCCAGGTTCGCAGCCTCGCTGGGCCGTTCATCAAGGACCTCAACGGCGGTCCCCCGGTCGACTATGCCACCGCCCGTTCCCCCGATAACGACATCGCGATTTTGAATTTCGCGCTGGCGCTGGAGTATCTGGAAGCGGATTACTACAACATTAATGTCGCCAAATTCTTTGGCCGCGGCCGTAGATAATTCTGGGATTGCCCCAACGATAGTCTCCTTCAAAGCAGGGATCACCAACGATGGTGATCCCTGTTTTTGTTGATATTGGTTGATAGTGATGGAAGCGCCGACCTGCGGCGCTAGTGTACCTCGTCAGCCTAAGACGAACATAACCGGACTTGGATTTCTACAGTTTTGTTATTGGAACGCCGTTTTATATGTTTGCGAATTTGCGGCGAGGTACACTAGCGGACCGGTATGGTCCGGTGATACTCGACTTGTGGGGGGCGTGTCAGGGGGCCGGGGTCTTGCAGGGTGGGGGCAGAAACTTCTTCGCGGTTGGAGGCAACCATCTCCTGCAGCTCCGCAGGCATTTGCACCGGCTCGATCTGTTTGACTCTCCTGGATCCGTGCGTGACGCCCGTAACCTGAAACGGAGGCAGATCCACCGCTTGGTCACTCACTACGTTCTTGAGATCAAAATGGTTGGCCCATACCTCGCCTAAATCTCTCAGGATTACAATCGCATTATCGTCATGAACATCTCTCCACGTCTTGCCCGGCATACGCCCGACCTGCCCGACATCCAGCGATTCAATCAGCGGGATATAGGTATACGGTTTTGACAGGCGGGCCTCCTCGGCGCGGATTTTCATCAGGTATACCCGGGCATCCATCGCCTTGCTGTCGTTGCGGGCTTCTAAATGCTGGAAGGCGGCCTGGGCCAGCTCGTGCCATTTGTGCAATTCTAACAGCCGGGCAGGGCGCTGCTTTTCGCCACGGATAAGCAGGTCGCGCACCACCACGTCATAGTTTTCCGGATTGATCATGCCCGGAGCATTGGGCGCGCCAGCACCTGCTGCTGCGGCCTTCGGTGCCTCGGACGGACCGCTGCTGGGCGCGGGCCCTGTAGCAGCGTGCTTTGCGTGCAGCTTGGCATACGCCGCATCAAGCTTTTCCTGATCGGTCAACGCGGGGGCCAGATCCGCCGCCATCACTGGTGCGGCAATCAATAAACCAACAAGCCCCGGCCAAACCCGCATGGAAATTCCTTCCTGACGACACCGACCCGCCGCCACCAACCCATCGACGTGAACTCAGCGAAATAAACTATGAAAGCAGGCTTGAAGTGTCAAGAAATACTGAGGGGTAAATCATGGGTGATTCATGGGTTTGGCGCCTGCCTTTCCAAATCCGCGCGGTGTGCCCCGAGTTGCTCAAACATCTTGGCCACCAGGCTGGTCCAGCCGGTTTGGTGATTGGCGCCCAGGCCCAAACCGGTATCGCCATGGAAGTATTCGTGGAACATCACATACGGCTGAAAATGCGGGTCTTTCTGCAGCAGCGCGTTGGAGCCGTTCACCGGGCGATTGCCGTTGGCATCCGGCAAAAACACCGAGCACATCCGCCGTGCCAGTTCCATCGCCACGTCGTTGAGCGTCATCCACTGGCCGGATCCGACCGGGCATTCAACCCGCAGACCCTGGCCATGGAAGCGGTCATAGACCCGCAGCGAGGTGATGAACATGAAAGCCGTTGGAAACCAGACCGGGCCGCGCCAATTGCTGTTGCCCCCGAACAGCCGCGTGGTTGATTCGGCGGGTTCATAACGAGCGGTCCATTCCCGGTCACCCACCGTCAGCACATAGGGATGTTCCAGGTGGTATCGCGACAGTGATCGCAAGCCATGCGGGGAGAGGAATTCCTGCTCGTCCAGGGCGCGGAGGAGGATCCGCTCCAGCCGCCCCTGGCGTACGATGCTCAGCAGACACTTGACCCCGTCCTGCGTCCAGATGCACGACATTCCCGCCGCCAATTCCGGGCGATGCGTCAACAGCCATTCATACCGTGCCTTGAAATTCGGCAGCTTCTCAAACCAGCTGTGTTCCAGCACCTGTGCGGCAAAAAGCGGGATCAACCCCACCAGCGAGCGCACGGCGATTTGCCGGGTCGGCTCACTACCGCCATCGGGGCTATGTACAACGTCGTAGTACCAGCCATCGGTTTCGTTCCAGAGCGTGACACCGGGCGCAAGCTCGTTGTTCATTGCCGCGGCGATAGCCATGAAGTGCTCGAAGAATTTAATTCCCAAGTGCTCATAAACCGAGTCTTCCTGCGCGAGTTCCAGGCCGATCGCCATCAGGTTTAAGCAAAACAAGCCCATCCAACCCGTGGCATCCGCCTGTTCGAGGCTGCCCCCCCCCGGCAGGGGTTGGGAGCGATCAAACACGCTGATATTATCCAACCCCAGAAATCCGCCCTGGAATATGTTGCGCCCGGTGCTGTCTTTGCGGTTCACCCACCAGGTGAAATTCAAAAGCAGCTTGTGATAACAACGCTCTAAAAACTGCCGATCCCCTTTTTCGTGGTTGGCATGCTTCTCTATGTTATAGACCCGCCAGACCGCCCACGCCTGCACCGGCGGATTCACATCCGAAAATTCCCATTCATAGGCTGGAATTTGTCCATTGGCGTGCATCACTTTTTCGCTGATCAGCAGCTCCAGTTGCTCCTTGGCAAAATCAATGTCTATCATCGCCAGCACGATGACATGGAATGCCAAATCCCAGGCGGCAAACCAGGGGTATTCCCACTTGTCGGGCATGGAGAGGATGTCGCCGATGTTCAGGTCCTGCCAATTGTGATTGCGCCCGCTCAGGCGTGAGGCGGGTGGGGGATTGTCGGCAAAATCACCATTAAGCCACGCCCGCATATCCAGGGCATAGAACTGTTTGCTCCAAAGCATCCCCGCCAGCGCCTGCCGTTGCACGCGGCGCTCCTCATCGGTCAACTGGTGTTGCTGCACGGTTGCAAAAAACGCATCGGCCTCGCGGATTCGTTCGTCAAAACGCTGCTGGGTTTGAGCAAATGGATCAGGCTTGAGTTCCGAAAGCAGCGCGCAGCGCACCACCGCGCTGCCGCCGGCGGGTACCTCGATGCGATGTAGCGTTCCCGCCTTGGTTCCCCGGCGATCGGGGTTAATCGCATCCTTCTCCCCTTGCACCACATAGCGATCAAACGCATCTTTCACATAGGCCGTCTTCCCCGGCTTGCCGTGCAGCCTTAGCGAGTTGGTCTCATTGTTAGTGAACATCGGCTGGGCTGTGCCATCGCTATTCTCGACATAATAGTAGCGCTTGCCCATCGCTTCATGCGTGCATGCAAATTCATGGACGTTGCCGGTACGTTGGGTATCTTCGATCACCGGCTCGGTTTCAGGCCATCCAACCCAGCGCCAGGTGTTACGATACCAAAGCTGCGGCACCAGCCAGATCGTTGCCGCCGCCGGGCCACGGTTATGCACGGTGATACGGATATGAATATCCTCAGCCGTTGCCTTGACGTATTCCACGAATACATCAAAGTATCTTGAATCATCGAAAATTCCGGTATCGATCAGCTCATATTCCGGATCGAACGAAGTGCGCCCCGCGTTAATCGCCACTATATGATCGTAGGGATACGCATTTTGCGGATATTTATACAAGCAGCGCATATAGGAATGCGTGGGAGTTGAATCTAAGTAATAGTAGAGTTCCTTGACATCCTCTCCGTGGTTGCCTTCCGGGCCGGTGAGGCCAAAAAAGCGCTCCTTGATAATCGGGTCCAGCCCGTTCCACATCGCCAGCGAGAAGCAAAGGATTTGCTGATCATCAGAAATTCCCGCGATGCCATCTTCGCCCCAGCGATACGCCTTGGAACGGGCATGGTCGTGCGGTAAATACGTCCAGGCCGATCCATCGGCACTGTAGTCTTCGCGCACGGTTCCCCAGGAGCGATCACTCAGGTAGGGGCCCCACCGTTTCCAGTTTTCCTGCTGCTGGCGGTGGGATTCGAGCCGTTGATGTTCCGCAGTGTCATGCGGTTGACCGGGCCGGGAAGCGGTTGCGCTGTGCTGCATGGCAAGCATTAAATCACAACAGCCCTCAGCCGCAAACCATTGTCCCGCCGACATGGGCATTCATCACGGTTCGGCAGGTGCGGGTTGTGGTATCATCCGGGCATGGCCAAGCGGCGCTGGGGTACCTTCTGGCTGCGCGTCTCGGTGGTGTTGCTGCTGCTGATGGGCGGGATGTGGATTCGCAGTTACTACACTCAGGATGCCCTGTGCCTTACCGGGCTGGGGCTGTGGTATCACATAGGTTCGGTGGCCGGGGAGCTGTTCGTTGCCTGGGAACTTCCGCCCACCCACAGCAAAATCGGTCCGGGCTTTCGTTATTTACAGGTGTCATTTAATTCACAACAGGCGCAGTCGCTGCGCGATTTTTATGGTACCCGTGCTGGGTTTGCCGTGTTAGGTGGAGATTTGGATGGGTTCTTGTTTCCCTACTGGATAGCGATGCTGGTGATGGGCGGCCTGGTTGCGTATCAATGGCGCGCCTGGCGCCGGCGGCGAAGGGCCGGCAGCGGGTTTGAGGTGATGGTGGCGGGTGCTTCTATGAGAAGCCCCACTCTTTGAACCTATGTTTCTCCGCGTTTTAGCGCGGGATTTCAAATTCATTGAACCTCACCCGCTGAAGTTACAATGCCTCAATGGAAATCCTGGAAGGGCGATTGTCGGTGCTGGCGGCGCTGGGGGCGTTTCATCGGCGGTTTGAAGTCATCCTCATCGCCCATGGAACGCACGAGGAAAAAGTAGCCGATCTGCTGGCGCTGGCCGCTACCCGCGCGGTGCCGGTGAAGTGGGTCGAACGTGAGCAACTGGCATCCATGACCCATGGCAGCACGCACGGCGGGGTGGTGGCGGTGGCTTCCGCCAAGCCACGCGCCACCGCCGAGGAGTTGCTTTACCTGGTGCAGAATCTGTTGGAGCCCGCGTTGTTATTGCTGCTGGAAGGGGCGGACGATGCGCGCAACCTGGGCTTCACCCTGCGCTCCGCCGAAGCCCTGGGGGCGCATGCGGTGCTGATCAAAAAACACTTGTGGGATTTTGACGCCACCGAAATCGCCCGCCCTGCATCAGGGGCGTATGAGCGATTGCCGCTGGCGCAAATCGAAGATGTCAGTGCGCTGCAGCAACTGCAGCGCGGCGGGGTGCGGCTCTACGGCTGCATCGCCGGGGCACGACGTACGATGTATGAGGTGAACCTCGCCGAGCCCTGCATCCTGGCGATCGGGGGCGAGAAGCGCGGGCTCAGCGGCGCGGTTCGCCAGATTTGTGATCAGTTCATTACGATTCCCACGCGGCCCGAGCCGTCGAGCCTATCCCTCTCCCATGCCGCCGCCATTGTGCTGGCCGAAGCGATGCGGCAACGGCGGAGTCTGTGACACTGCTTCCGCGCACCTGGAATTCCGAACTTCGCTGAAGAATTTTTCTCTAATAAATAGGCGGCTGGGTCGTCGTCCCTTTTAGGGGATTTTAGTCATAGCCCGATCGGTCGATTGTTTAGGAGGTTCCAAAATGAGGCGATTTGTGAGTCTGGTAGTGGTCGCGGGTATTCTATTAATCCATGCCGCCGCGTGGGGTATCAAATTACCCGGGGCCGTCCCCGCTTCGGCACCTGCATCGCAGCCGGCATCGGGGCGCGCGGCTTCTCCGGCACCGGTGGATGCAACCCTGGGCGACGCCCGCCTTCATCTCTCCGCCGCCACGCTGGATTTTGTAGACGTCATCTCCACCGATCCCAAACAAGCGGGCAACGCCGCAACCTCCGACAACAAGGTGCTGATCGTCGATCTGCAGATTACCAATACGGGCAATGCCGAAATGAAGTACCAGTCATTCGCCAGCGGCGCGCGGCTGGAACTGGCCGATGGACAGAAACTCGCCCCGGCAAAATTCCGGGGCATGATCCCAGCGCTCAGTGTGCAGGCAGCGGTCTTAAAACCGGGCGAAAAGTGTACCGATCGCCTGCTGTTTGTCCCCACCGATGCGATGCTCAACAGCGTGGCCAAGGATGCCGATGGCCAGGCCAGCAAACCCTTTTCGCTGGTGGTCGAGGGAAGTTGCGTGGGGTGGCGCGGTACTGTGAAGATGGTGTTCCCGTATATGGAATCCCGACCGGCGGAATAATATAGGGCAGCCAGTGCCCCCACTGGCTGGATTTCCCGTGCTACCCAATCGGTGTTGAAAGGCAGCGACGGCACCCGATGAGCGGCATTGAGTGCAGCCAGTGCCCCCCCACTGGCTGGACCCCGTTGCCTGTGGGTGGCCGCAGCTCAGTGGGGCAACGAGGTGCCTCCGGTCAAACAGCGGTTTAACGCGAATATCCCTTCTGGTTCGACGGCTAAACCGAGGTTCGATCCAAAATCTCCATAACGTTACCCATTGACCTCGCCCACAATTTGTCCTATGAGTTATAGTAATTCGGGGGAAACGATATCTTCGATCCATGCAATTTGCTGCATAGGTCCGATTTTATCGGAGATTTTAGATTGCCGTGGCCGATATGTGATCTGGCCGCAGGCAGTTTATTTCAGAGACTGACGCCGGTAGCCGATAATTTAAAAAGGCTGAGCCCGTCGGCTGAAGCCTTGGCGTTTTTTGATCCGGTACAGTGCGTAAGTGAGAACGTGATAAAGACTTAAATTTTGAAGTAATATCAATCAAACATCTGTATGAGTGTCTAACGTCATTCAGGGGCTGGGTAAAAATCCACCATGCAAAAGTCAAATCGTAGCAAATCGAATTCTAGCCAGTCTCTCTGCCGGCATGACCGGACATCAATCCCCCCCACGTTTGTGGAACCTCTTGAGGTGCGCCTGCTCATGCATCACACCACCGCCTGGGGGGCCATTCCCACGCTCGTGCAGCAAAACCTTGCCGCAGCTAACTTTCCAACCGTTACCGGCGTGGGTGAATCGGTGGCAGTCATCGATACCGGCATCAATTATTCCAATCCCGCCCTGGGTGCCGGGTTTGGCAGACATCACAAGGTCGTCGCCGGCTGGAATTTCATCGACAATGACAACAACGTCATGGATACCGATGGCCATGGGACCGCCGTCGCCAGCGTGATCGGCGCGAATCCATTTATTTATAATGGCCAGCGCTACCAGGGCGTGGCTCAGGGCGTCAATCTCATTGCCCTTAAGGTGGACGATGGCGTAAACAATCCCCCCGCAAGCCGCGTTGGCCAGGCCCTGCAGTGGGTGCTGGACAACCGCCGCGCGTACAACATCGTGGCCATCAACCTGTCCGAGGGCAACGGCGACTTCTATAACAACCCCACCACCGAATCCGATTATGGCGACCTGCTGGCCCAGCTGCGCGATGCCGGTGTCTTTATCGCCGCCTCCAGCGGCAACAATGGCGATTCCAGCGGCGTGGAATATCCCTCGGCTGATCCCAACAGCGTATCCGTCGGCTCCATCAATGCCGGGGATGATATCAGCGATTTCACCTCCACCGGCGACACCCTCGACCTGCTGGCACCCGGTGAAAATGTCCCGGTGATTGTCGGTAACGGCTACGCGCCCGGCAGCGGCACCAGCTTCTCCACCCCCTGGGCCGCCGGCCTCGCTGCCCTCCTCCGCCAGGTGCAGCCCACCTATGGCGTGAGCCGACTGCTCGCCTACATGCAATCCACCGGCACCCGTGTAACCGACCCCTCCAACGGCCAAACCTATCGCCGAATTAATATCGATTCAGCGTTGAATTCGGTCTACTTAGCCTACCGCCGCAGCCAGGCGTCTGTCAGATCCGCAGCGGTGGGTGCGTCTGCCACGCCCGCGGCATCAGTCGCGCCCGCGTTGTCTGCCAATGCGTCTGCCAATGTGTCAGCCCGTGCGTCTGTCACCTCGGCATCCGCCCTCTTTTCCACCACGTCGATCTCCGCCAGCGCTGCCGATACCAATCTGCTGGGCCATGATCGTTCATCGGTTTTGAGCTAACAGCAAAACAGCCGGGCAATGCTAAGCTAAATGAAACTTCGGCCGAGCCTGCGCGGCCGGTCTCGTTAGGCTCTGTCTGTTGAATCCAAAATCCTAAAATACCGCTGGATCACGGCCCATTTGGCCATCGCCAGATAATTCAAGGCCAGTTTCTCGTGGCGCGTGCCCAGCCGTCGGTTCTCTTTCAGCCAGTTCACGGAGCGTTCG
>JBBSFP010000037.1:0-11183 GCA_038238625.1 Tepidisphaerales bacterium | reverse complement strand
GGTTGTTCCCCTGGCTGACACAACCGGGCAACGCCGGCACGCTGGCGACATGGCCGCCATCTTCTTCATGTTCCAAAACGACGGTGTAACGCATGGGGATTCTCCTGGCGGCTCGCAGGCAAGACTTTTTAGCGAGTAGGGTGGGTGTATTCACCCACCGTTTGCACAGAAGGCGAAATAAAGGCGGTGGGTGCGTACACCCACCCTACCTGGCTTAGCCGGATTTTATTTATGGGCCAGCTCATCGAATATGCTTCCCCCTCCCCGGCCCGCAAGCTTGATCGGCCTTCGTCCGCCTGTGTGGGTTTTGGAGTTTCCACCTGCTTTTCGATCGCGCTGGTGGAGGGATGCATCTCCGTGTTTGTATTCAGCTTACAGCATGGCTTCTATTTAATAGTTTATTTCGGCCTATTTGGGATCATTTTTCTTTTGCTCGCCGCTATTGCAGGAACTTTCTATGGCCTGCTGCTGTGGATTTATGAGGTGATATGGCGTCGTCGCACCTGCTTTAACCGGACGAAGCTCCCGACTTTTTTAACTTCGATCGCGGCGGGCGGATTGATCCCGCTGGTGCCTGACTTTTTCGGCGAAAGGCTGGTTGTTCCCATCGCGGTTTCGCTCATGGCAGCGCCGGCGGTCTGCGCCATGATTATTTTATTGACCACCTCCGAACCAGCTGCCCCGAGCCCGGCTCGATTCGAAGATTTACCCCCCGTGCTTTCTTTAAGCATTTATCCGACTGCCGAAACCCTGCAGCAAGAGGGTGTTCAAGTGACGATGGTGACACCCGAGCCAAGCCCCTCGACGGATGAAATCGGCAGCGTCGGGCTATAAACCTGTTGTCCATACCTCGCGCCGATGGGCGTGGCGCAGCGAGGTGATTCCAGCCAGTGGGGGCACTGGCTGCACGGCCGAGCGCTTGCTGCCTGGGCGGCCAGCTCAGTTGATTGCATACGGGGGGCCGCGCGCGTCTAATGAATTGCATGGCCGGGGAGTTTGATTTCATCCGATGGATTCGTGCTGAGCAGGCCCCCAGCGCGCGGGTGATGCTGCCGGCGGGGGATGATCTGGCGGTGCTGCGCTGGCCGGCCGGGCAATGGTTGCTGGTGGGGGCCGACCAGGTGTTGGACGGGGTGCACTTCGATTCGCAGTTGCATTCGCCACGATTGATCGGGCAGAAGGCGATGAACCGCAACCTGTCTGATTGCGCAGCGATGGCGGGATTGCCGATGGCTGCGGTGGCGACGGTGGCGCTGCCGCGCGGGACTGCGCTCGGTTATGCCCAGGAACTTTACCGGGGGGCGCGCGATGCGGGGGCACTTTTTAATTGCCCGCTGGTGGGTGGCGATACCGCGACGTGGGATGGCAAGCTGGCGCTGAGCATCAGCATCCTGGCAGGCGGGGATGGCATCGATCCGATCACGCGGGGGGGGGCAAAACCGGGGAATGAGCTGTACGTCACCGGCCCGCTGGGAGGCAGCATCGGCGGTCGGCACATGACGTTTGTGCCCCGCGTCGCCGAAGCCCGGGCGCTGGCGCGTGGCGGGCGGATCACGGCGATGATCGACTTGAGCGATGGGCTTTCGCGCGATTTGCAACATATCTGCGACATGAGCCATACCGGTGCCCTGCTGTACGCCAGCGCGATTCCGATCCATCCGGATGTCACAGGGCAAGCGGGTCCCTCGTCGCAAAATGCCCTGCACCATGCCCTGAATGATGGTGAGGATTACGAGCTGCTCTACAGCGCCTGCTCCGGGGGGGGGGTGCCCCCATCACCCGGCATTCGCATCGGGCGCGTGACCGCCGAGCCGGGCATCATGATCGAAACC
Source organism: Tepidisphaerales bacterium (assembly GCA_038238625.1). Classification (GTDB taxonomy): domain Bacteria; phylum Planctomycetota; class Phycisphaerae; order Tepidisphaerales; family Tepidisphaeraceae; genus JBBSFP01. Next base: position 9,351 of record JBBSFP010000037.1, on the reverse strand, counting down.
ACCGATGGCCGCCGCCAACCGTTACGGCCCCAGGCTTGGGAGCACCCCCTTTCGTGAGCATCACAGGCAAACCCAGCCCGGCGGTTGCGCCATCAGATGCCCGCAGCGACGGCATCCACGGCAGTGCAACCGCCATCCGATTCGGTGCATCCGGCTTGCACGGCGGCGCACTGACCGCCGCGTGGTTTGCGCTCACCATCTTCACCGGCGCGTTCCTTTTGTTCATTGTGCAACCGTTGCTGGGGAAGTTCATCCTGCCGTGGTTTGGCGGAAGCGCGGCCGTCTGGACCTGCTGCCTTTTGTTTTTCCAACTTCTCCTGCTCGGTGGGTACGCCTATGCGCACCTGAGCACGGCCCTGCTGCCGATGCGCTGGCAGGCGATCGTGCATGTGCTGTTGCTTGTGGCAGCCGTGTGCATGCTCCCCATCGCGCCGTCGACCCGATGGGAACCGGCCGGCATCGATATCAACCCCGCGCTCTATATCCTGCTGTTGCTCACCGCATGCGTGGGGCTGCCCTACCTGGCGCTGTCGGCCACCGGCCCATTGCTGCAGGCGTGGTTTGCCCGCACCCATCCCGGGCGCTCGCCCTACCGGCTGTACGCGCTTTCGAACCTGGGTTCACTGCTGGCGCTGGTGGCCTATCCCCTGGCGGTGGAGCCCGGCTTTACCCGCATGGCGCAAACCCGCGGGTGGTCCATCGGGCTGCTCGCTTTCGCCTGTATGTGCACCTTATGTGCGTGGATCACATTCCGCGCGCGCGGCCAGCGATCGGGTGAATCAGCTGTGCCCCTCAAGGGCAAAACCCGGATTCCCCTGCCCGCGATCTTCTGGATTGCACTACCCATGGCGGCCTCCACGCTGCTGCTGGCCACCACCAACAAGCTCTGCCAGGAAGTGACGGTCGTACCCTTCCTGTGGGTGGCGCCGCTGGGTGTTTACCTGTTGAGTTTTGTCATCAGCTTCGACAATCCGCGCTGGTATCGGCGTGAAATCTTCGGCCCGCTGCTGGCGCTGGCACTCTTTGCCCTCTGCCTGATGATTTATCAGAACGCGATCACCAGCGGAAAGGTATCAGCCCTGGCGCAGATCGCCATCTACCTGGTGACGCTGTTCGCCTGCTGCATGGCCTGTCATGGCGAACTGTTTCGCATGCGCCCGGCCGCTGAATTGACGGCGTATTACCTGTGCATCGCCAGCGGTGGCGCGCTGGGGGGAATCGTCGTGGCGGTGGCGGCGCCGTTGCTGTTTAACACCTACCTCGAATTGAGCATCGGCCTCTTCGCCTGCGCCGTGCTGGTGGCCATCGTGCTTTACCTGGATCGTCAGGGCGCGCTGGCCCGCGGGCGAAAGCGGGTGGTGTGGTACGGCATTTTTATCGCAACCGTTCTGCTGGGGTGCGTGATGTGGATCGAAGGCCGCCCCAGCATCGCATTTGAAAAACCCGTGCTTTTCTGGCGCGATTTCTACGGGACACTCAGTGTCTGGCACCGCAAGGGGCATACTGCCAAGTTCCCGGGGGGATGGACCCCCGATCAAATCGTGCTGCGGCACGGGGGAATCACGCATGGAATCCAGTTTCCAGATCCCGATAAACATCGGCTTCCCACCGCGTACTACGGTCCCGAAGCCGGCGTGGGCCGTGCCCTGCTGGCGCTGCGGGAGCGACCGGTTTCACCCCTGCGGCCGGGGCTGAACATTGCCGCCGTCGGCCTCGGTGCCGGTACGCTGGCGACCTATACCCGGCCGGAAGACCTGATGACGTTTTATGAGCTCAACCCCTCAGTAGAGCGAATCGCCAACGACCATTTCTTTTTCCTGAAAGAGGCCCGGGGAAAGGTGCTGGTGACGCTGGGGGATGCGCGGCTTTCGCTGCAGCGCCAGCCGCCCCAGCAACTGGATTGCCTGGTGCTCGATGCATTCAGTGGCGACAGCATTCCCGTACACCTGCTGACCCGCGAAGCCTTTGAGCTTTACCTCCAGCACCTCCTGCCGGGCGGCATCGTGGCCGTGCATATCTCCAACAATCACGTGGAGCTCGAACCGGTGCTGGCGGGGCTGGCGGAGCATTTTCACCTGCAGACGGATGTGATCATCAAGCCCTTTGATCGCGAGGCCGAGCAGACCACCGGACAGGTGACTTCCAAATGGGTGCTGCTCACGCGCGATGCGGCTAATTTCAGGCTGCGGGCGATTAGCGATGTCGGCGTGCATCCGGCCCAAAACCCGGAGAATCTGCCCCTCTGGACCGATGAACGAACCGCCCTGTTGCCACTGCTGCACTAACGGTTTTTGCCTGATGCCCATGCAAACCATCAGCCATGTATCTACCAGCCCCGAAGCGACCGAAGCGATCGCCGCCGACCTGGCGCGGGCGCTATCCCCAGGCACCTGCATTGCCCTGCATGGCGATCTGGGCGCGGGTAAGACGCAGTTTGTGCGCGGCCTGTTGCGGGGCCTGGGGGGGGACACGCGCACCGTCAGCAGCCCGACCTATGTGCTGCTCAATATTTACCAGACGGGGCGGATGCCGCTGTTTCATCTTGATGCCTATCGTGTCACCGGGGCGGATGATCTGGCGGCCATTGGTTTTGAAGAACTGCTGGACCAGGGCGGCGTGGTCGTGGTTGAATGGGCCGGGCGCGTGAGGGCATTGCTGCCGATGGGGCATATCGAGGTGAGCCTCTCGACGATCGATCTGATGACGCGGACGATTGAAATTCGAAGCACCGAATTTCCGTTGGAAGGATCCTGATGCCCACACTGCTGGTTTTGGCCACAGATGGATCCGCTCAGATCGCCGAGTCGCTGCGGCGACTGGATGTGGGCGAGGTGTACTTCGACCTGCATCACCGCATGCTGTACGCGACCGATGCTTCCAATTACCAGGTGCAACCGCTGGGCGTGGTGGTGGTGCGCGACCCAGATGCGATGGAAAAGCTGGTGGCGTTTTGCGGAAAACACAAGCTGCCGCTGCTGCTGCGCGGGGGGGGGACCAGCCTGGCCGGGCAATGCACCAACCGGGCGATTGTCGTCGATCATTCCAATCATTGCCGGGAAATTCTGGAATGCGATGTGGCGGCTCGCACCTGCCATGTGCAGCCGGGCATCGGGGTGGATGACCTCAACCGCTGGCTCAAGATGCACGCCCCGGGAATGTTCTTCGCCCCGGACCCGGCAACCAGCGCGCAGGCCACCGTAGGCGGCTGCATCGGCAATAACGCCGCGGGGGCACGCTCCATCCGTTATGGGCGAACCAGTGAAAATGTCGCGGCGCTGGATATCGCGCTGAGCAGCGGCGAGCGCTTCTGGATCGGGCCGGGCACCGCCGATGCGCGGGCGCGGGCGCTGGCGCAAGCGGTCAGCCGGGTGGTAGAAAAATATGCGGCGCTGATTCGCGCGCGGTTTCCCAAAACGGTTCGTCGCAATGCGGGGTATGCGCTGGACATGATCCTGTCGCAAATGGATCGCGGGGTGGCGGCCGATGCGCTCGATCTCACGGGGCTGATCTGTGGTTCTGAAGGCACGCTGGCAGCGGTACTGGGCGCGAAGCTCAAGCTGCATCCAATCCCCGCGGCGCGGGGCCTGGCGATCGTGTCATTTAACTCCATCGAGGCGGCCATCGCAGCGGTGCAGCCAATTTTAAATACCGGGCCCAGCGCGGTGGAGCTGCTGGATGAAGTCGTGCTGGAGGCGGCGGCAGGCAATGCGCAAACCCGCGGGTACCTGGATCTGCTGCCCCGCGCAGCCGACGGTTTGCCCAGCGCAGCAGACGGTTTGCCTCGGGCGGTGTTGTACGTTGAATATCAGGATCAGTTGGAAGAATCATTTGAGCGTTTGCGCGAGGTGGCTGCGGGGCAACCGATGCAGATTTACAATGACCAGGGGGCGGTGTTGCGCGCCTGGGCACTGCGCAAGGCGGCAGAGCCGCTGGTGCATAATCTGTCGGCCCATCGCAAGCCGGTGACGCTGATCGAAGACAACGCCATTCCCGTGGAAAATCTGGGCCAATTTGTGGCGCAGGTGAAGGCGATCGTCGCCCGGCATGGCACCTTCGCCTCCTATTACGCGCACGCATCGGTGGGGGTCTTGCACATTCGCCCGATGCTCGATCTGCACGAACAGAGCGATCGTGAGAAGATGCAGTCAATAGCCGTGGAGGTGGCGGATGTGGCGCGGAGCTGCGGGGGCGTGATGAGCGGCGAGCATGGCGACGGGCGTGTGCGCGGGCCGCTGCTGGAACGTTTCTATGGGCCAGAGCTCATGCGCGCGTTTGCCGAGATCAAGGCGATTTTTGATCCGGCGCAGGTGATGAATCCCGGGATGATCGTCAACGCCGGTGAAATTGCGACCCTGGTTCAGCAGCTGCGCGTGCACCCGCGCGAAGCGGAGCTGCCGTGGCCGGGCGTGCGGACCTATTTTGACTACAGCGACCAGGAGGGGTTCCAAGGCGCGCTGGAGATGTGCAATGGGGCGGGCGTTTGCCGAAAGATGAGCGGGGGCACCATGTGCCCTTCGTATCGCGCCACGCTGGACGAACGCCATAGCACGCGCGGGCGCGCCAACGCGCTGCGGCTGGCGATTTCCGGACAGTTGACGATCGATCAAAAGCCCGCGTGGCACGATCCGCAGGTGCAGGAGACGCTGGATCTTTGCCTGAGCTGCAAAGCATGCAAAAGTGAATGCCCCAGCAACGTGGATGTGGCGAAGCTGAAGGCGGAATACACCGCGCAGAAATATCGTGCCGGGGGGGGGCCAACCCTGCAGGCATGGGTGTTTGGGCATGTGCGGCTGCTCAATCGGCTGGCGGCGATGATGCCCGGATTGGCCAACGCGCTGATGCGCGCTGGGCCGTTGCGGGCGCTGGCCAACCGGGTGCTGAAGCTGGCCCCGCAACGGACATTGCCCGAATTTGCACCGTCTTTCTATCGCACTGCGCGGTTGCAGGCAGAAAAACATTCGCCGGCCGTGGCGTTATATGCGGATTGTTTTACGACCTACAACGAGCCGCACCTTGCTCATGCAGCCATCGAGGTGCTGCAAGCGCTGGGGTATGGCGTGCGCCTGCCGCGGGTGGGGTGTTGCGGCCGCGCCATGATCAGCAATGGACTGTTACCCGATGCGATCACAACGATCGATCGCACGTTGGAACAGTTGCGTCCGGCGATAGAAGATCGGCGCGTGTTGGCGATCCTGGTGGTCGAGCCCTCGTGTTTAGCGGCCATGAAGGACGAATGGCTCACGCTCAAGCTGCGCACTCCGCGGGCGCTGCGGCAGGCGTGTGCGGACAAGGCCATGTTGGTGGAGGATTTTGTGCAGCGGCGTTGGGATCATCATCCAATTCCGCCGGGGATTATGGTGGATGAATCCGGCCCGCCGGTGCTGATGCACGGGCACTGCCATCAAAAAGCATTGTGGGGTGAGGAGAGCAGCGCCGGGTTCCTACATCGGCTTGTGGGATCGCGCCTGCGGGTGCTGCCATCGGGTTGCTGCGGGATGGCGGGGTCATTCGGGTTTTTGCGAGAACATTGGGAAATTTCGCAGACCATTTTTGCGCAATCGCTGGGGGGGCTGCTGGGCGAGGGGATGATCGTGGCCCCGGGCACTTCATGCCGGCACCAGATCCGGGATGCAACCGGGCGGCGGGCAGTCCACCCCATTGAGGTGATGCATGCTGCTCTGTTGCGTTCACACACGTCCGGGAATCATGCCCCTGGCAGCCGATTAAATGTAATGAACATTAAGTAGCGTCAGAGAGACCCCGATAAGCCTGACAGTCGGCACAGGTCGGCGACGTTGTGTTGCTGCGCGCTGCGGTTGCAAGCGATCGAGGTTGGATGGCTGTCGGAGCTTTTGAGCACAAACCGATGTTACCGGGCGACCGCTGGTCGGTAACCGGCGGGCTTCCCCCGGCGCTGCAGGAGGCCGCGGGGTGGCAGCGCATCGGTGCCAAGCTGCTGCGCAAGCGCAAGCTGCGGCCGGCGGGGGTCTTTGCAGTCAAACCAGTAAGGGGCGAGGCGGCGGTGGATGGGGCGATTCATGCGGTCAAAAAACAGCAAACCCCAGGGACCGGGCGGCTGCGTAAAAACAGTAAAAACAGTCCCCCTCGGCCGGGGATGTTCGGTGCCACCCGTTCGTTATTAGAACCGGTGGAAAGCCGCTTGATGTATTCGGCATCGCCGACATGGGGGGGGGCGAACGTCGCGCTGATTGATGATTCGCTGTCGGGGTACAACCAGTTGCTGCGTGCCGCCACGCCCCGGGAAAAAGTGATCCTGTTTGATGGTCAGCACGAATCGGCCGAGCAGGTGCTGGATCGGGTGCTGGCGTGGTCGCAGCAGTCCAGGCGCGATTTGGCATCGCTGTCAATCGTAGCCCACGGCAGCCGGGGCACGTTCGAGCTGGGCAAAGACTGGATCAACAGTTCGAACCTGAATGAATCAAGTTCGGAGTGGCGGGGAATCGGCAAGCTGCTGATGCGCGGGGGGGGGCAGGGCAATATCAACCTTTATGGCTGCGATGTCGTGGGCACGGCCGGCGATGCGCGCGATGGTGGGCAGGCGCTGATTAACCAATTGTCAAAACTCACCGGTGCTGCCGTACACGCATCGACGAATTTGACAGGCCATCGCGGTGACTGGACGCTGGAAGCGACCTCCGCTTCGCCATCCATGCAACCCGCGCTGCCGGCCAGTCGGGCATTTGATGGCGCTGCGCTTAATGGCGGGGCCCTTAATGGCGGGGCATTTGATATCGCAGCGTTAGCGGCGTTTCGCGGGAACCTTTCGGCCGTCCCCGTCGGTTCTGAAACCATCGCCAACACCACCACCACTGACGTGCAACAGACCGATGCCAGCACCCCGCGCGCGGTGGCCATGGATGCCGCGGGCAACTATGTGGTGGTGTGGTCGAGCAACAACCAGGATGGGGCCCGCTATGCGGTTTTTGGCCAGCGCTTTCATGCTGATGGCAGCGCTAACGGCAGTGAGTTTGAAGTCTCCCTGCCGAGCACACAAAACGATACGCAGGCCAGCGTGGCGATGGCTCCCGATGGCAGTTTCGTGGTGGCGTACACCACCGATGCCGGGTCCAACGCCGGGGTGCGGGCCCGCGTGTATGACAGTAATGGCAACGTGCTCACTGGGGCGCTGCAGGTCAATACCTACACCACCAACAATCAAACTACGGCGCGAATCGCCATCGATCAATCCGGCAATTTCACCATCGTCTGGCAAAGCCAATCGCAGGATGGCGCTGGGTGGGGCATCTACGGGCAGCGATTCAATGCCGCCGGCGCGTATATCGGCAGTGAGATGCACATCAGCACCGCTACCGCCGGCGACCAGATGAACCCATCGGTTGCCGTCATCCCATCAGGGGCTAATCAGGGAGTGTTTCTCGTCACCTGGCAGAGCACCGACGCGGATGGCACCGGCATCTTCGCCCAGGGCTACGACGCCACCGGCACTGCATTGGGCAGCGAATTTCAAATCAATACCACCACAACCGGCAACCAGAGTGCGCCCGATGTGGCCACCAGCGCCGATGGCAGCTTCATCATCGCCTGGCAAAGCGCCGCGCAGGATGGCAGCGGCCTGGGGATTTTTGCACAGCATTATGACCGTTATCACGCGGCCCAGGGCGGGGAGTTCCAAGTCAATGAGTTTTCTACCGGGGATCAGCAGGCCCCCAGTGTGTCGATGGATGCGCACGGCGGATTTGTCATCGCATGGCAAAGCGATGGCCAGGATGGCGACCAGCAGGGCGTGTATGGGCGAATGTTTGATGCCAGCGGCAATGCGCTGGGCGGAGATTTTCGCGTCAACAGCACCACCACGGGCAACCAGGTAGCGCCCAGCGTGGGTGTTAATCCGTACACCAGTGGCAGCAATTTTGTAGTCGCCTGGAGCGGCAACGGCACGGGGGATGCCGATGGCATATTCACGCAGCGCTTTGCCGCAAACGCCGCGCCGGCGGTGACAGTGCCCTCCTCCACGCAGGAGGCCTATGGGGTCACGCCTGTGGTGTTTAATGCCGGTAACGGCAACGCGATTTCGATTTTTGATGCAGATGACAGCGGCAATGTCGAACAACTCACGCTGGTCGCCAGCAATGGCACGCTTTCGCTGGGCAGCATCGCCGGTCTGACCTTCAGCGTGGGCGATGGCAGCGACGATGCGGTGATGGTCTTCACCGGCACCGTGGCGCAGATCAACGCGGCGCTGGCGGATCTGCAATTTATCGGATCGGCCGGTTACAGCGGATCGGCTTCGTTCACAGTCAGCGTCGACGACCAGGGTAATTCCGGCGAAGGGGGCGCGCTGGCCGATACGCAAACGGTTTACCTGAACATCACTGCGCCGGGTATCACCGTAACCCCCCTGGGCGGGTCACAAACCAGCACCGCCGGCGGCACCGCTACGTTTAGCATCGTGCTCAACGGCGCACCCACCGCAGATGTAACGATCTCTATTTTCAGTTCCGATACCAACGAAGGGCGGGTGTCGGTGTCGTCGCTGCTGTTCACCGCCGCCAATTGGAATACGTCGCAGACTTTCACCATCACTGGCTACAACGATTACCTTGCCGATGGGGATGGCAACTACACGATTCTGCTGGGCCCCGCCACCAGCAGCGACCCTAACTATTCGGGGATGAGCATTCCCGATGTATCGATAACCAACATCGACAACAGCAACGTGGCCGGGATAACGGTGACTCCCACCAGCGGATTGCAAACCAGCCAAAGCGGATCGACCGCGAGCTTCGATGTGGTGCTCACCAGCAAGCCCACGGGGAACGTGACCATTACGCTGAGCAGTTCTGATCCATCGCAAGGCGTGCTTTCAACGACAACCCTTACCTTCACGGCTGCCAACTGGAACGTAGCGCAAACCGTGACCGTGACGGGTGTGGACAACCAGCAGGCTCAGGGCGATGTGGGCTACACCATCATCACCAGCGCCGTTAGCAGCAGCGATGCTGACTACAGCGGAATAAGCGTTGCCGACGTGTCGCTCACCAATCATGGCATTCATACCGCAGGGGTAACCGTCACGCCGACCAGCGGATTGCAAACCAGCCAGAGCGGATCGACCGCCAGTTTCGACGTGGTGCTCACCAGCAAGCCCACGGGGAATGTCACCATCACGCTGAGCAGTTCTGATCCATCGCAAGGCGTGCTGTCGACGACCACTCTTACCTTCACGGCTGCCAATTGGAATGTTGCGCAAACGGTGACTGTGACGGGCGTGGATAATCAACAGGCGCAGGGCGATGTCAGCTACACCATCATCACCAGCGCCGCCAGCAGCAGCGACAGCAATTACAGCGGCATGAGCGTGGCCGATGT
>JBBSFP010000036.1:0-11297 GCA_038238625.1 Tepidisphaerales bacterium | reverse complement strand
TTGATTTCCATCAGCGTCGCCGCCATCACCAGAAATTCTCCGGCCACGTTGATGTCCCACCCTTGTTGCTGGCTGGCCGAACGCAGATTATTGACATACCCCATGTACGAATCGGTGATGCTGGCGATGGGTATATCATAGATATCCAGCTCATCGCGCTTGATAAGGTAAAGCAGCAGGTCGAGCGGCCCGTGATAGACATCGAGTTCGACGCGGTATTCCACGTCCTTGATTTTAAGTGCGGGCGATTCATAATCCAAACGGTCGCCACCCGGGAGCCGGCCGCGTTATTGGGACAGACCAATTGAACAGGACGTGCATGGACGCCGCCATCCGTCGAATCGCACAACAGGTCATTGAAACCGAAGCCCAGGCTGCCCATGCGGTGGCCGAGGCGATTGATGAGCATTTCGAGCGTGCCATCCGGCTGATTGAGCAATGTCAGGGCACTTTGTTGACCAGCGGCATTGGCAAAGCGGGAATCATTGCACGCAAGGTCAGCGCCAGCTTTTCGAGCACCGGAACCCCCAGCCATTTCCTTGACCCGGCGCAGGCCGTGCATGGCGATGTGGGTGCGATCCGCAAAGGGGATGTTCTGCTGATCCTCTCGGATTCCGGAGAAACCGAAGAAATTTTACGCATGCTCAGTATTGTCAAAAAACTGGGCCATGCGGTCATCTCCATCACGTCAAGTCGAAGCAGTTCCCTGGCGCTGGCCTCGGACGTGGTGCTGAGCTTCGGACGGTTGCAGGAAGCATGCCCATTAGGACTGGCTCCAAGCGCTTCAACCACGGCGATGCTGGTGCTGGGGGATGCCCTTTTTCTGACAGTCATGCAACTTCGGAATTTCACGGCGGATGATTTTGCGCTGTATCATCCCGCTGGCCAGCTTGGGCGAAAGCTCATGAAAGTCAGTGAAGCGATGACTTTCGTGGCCGGTAAAAACCTGGCGATGGCGCGGGATGATTTGTCTGTGGGTGAGGTGCTGCACGACACCAGCAACATCAAGCGCCGCAGTGGCGCTGTGGTTCTTCTGGACCCGCAGGGAAAAATCAGTGGGCTGTTCTCGGATGGTGATTTACGCCGTTTGATTACCGATAACGATGGGTCTGCGCTACGGCAGCCGATTCGAAGGGTCATGACGCACAATCCCAAGCGCGTTCGCGATACCGATCTTGCGAGCCATGCGATGGCCGTGTTTCAACAGCATCGCATCGACGAACTTCCGGTGGTCGATGCGGAGGACCGGCCGGTGGGTTTGATTGATGTGCAGGACCTTGTGGTGCTGAAAATGTTCGATGTTCAGGGCAATTCGTGATGATGGACGTTTCGCGTGTGAACTGTGTTTGAGGGAACAAATTAGGAGTTGTTTGCGATCCTTCATCTTGATCATTGTATGCGTTTTCTGCCTGGCGATCGGGTTCCTGGTCTACTACTGGACGCAGCCCAATCGCAAGGTGTCGGGCGGACCGGCGTCGACGACGATGCAGCCGATCGCAACCCTGCCGCACAACGATACTGCGAAGATGCAGATTTCCGGAGTGTGGGTGGTGAAATACGATCCAAACGGGCGGCCGGTGAGCCAGTTCCGGGCAGCCGAGTACAACCCCCAGCAGGATGGGCGGGTGTTGGTGGTTGAACCGGTGGCGGATTTTTTTTTGAACAACGGGCAGCGACTGCGCATCGAGGGACGCGATGGACTGGTGACGGTCGAACAATCAGATCGTCATCGCAACCCCTATGGTGAGTCGACGCGCACGCAGCCACCGAGCAGGGGGGAGTTACACGATGTGGTCGTGAGCGTATTCGAGAAAAAAGACGATGAGCAACCGACGATGCGCGTCACGATGAACAATGCATCGTTTGATAATGAGACTTATCGCATCAACACCGAGGGATTTATCGATCCCGAGACCAGGCGAAAGGTGCCAGGCGATATGGTGCCGGTGACGATGGTGGGGCGCGACTATGATTTTAAGGGCAAGGGCATGACGATCCGGTGGAACGACCGCGATCGCCGCTTACAGTTGTTGGAAATTCAGCATGGCGATGTGTTGGTGCTGAAACATCCCAAACAATTTGGGCCCATGAAAACGACACCCGTCGATGAGAGCCGGTCGGCGACCAAGCCGGTAGCGCGGGTGCAGCCAACGGAATCTCCATGGCGTGGGTCGATCGATCTGCTGGCATTATTGCCAACGGCCCTGCTGGTCAGTGAGGTGGTTTCGCCCGCAGCCCCCCCCCCGGCAATGCCCGCACCCGCCACCTCCCCGCAGCGCGTGGGGCGCACGCCGCGCTCGCCGAATAACAACGGGTTGCCCGAGATGCTTCACCTGGGCCTGCCGACGAGCAAACCGCATATTAAGCCATCGAACGAGCCCCCGTTTTATCGCGCCGATTTCGAGGGCAATGTGCGCATCGTGCAAAACGATGAGCAGCTCATCACCGCCGAGCAGATGCTGGTGGATTTTCTGCTGAAACAAGGGGGCGATTCAGAATCAACAACGGCACCGGCAACAACGGCATCGGCAACCACGATAGCGCCGGCAACGGCCGCAAGCGGACCCGTAGCGCCGGCGACCACCCGCGCCAGTGCCCGCGCGGGGCGTACCACCGCCAATTTCCCCACAACCCTGCCCACCACAGTTGCCAGCACCGAACCGTCAGAGCAGCCCGTGTATGTTTATTGGACCGGCCCGCTCCGGGTTACACCGCGCCAGATCGATGCCGCGGTGCCACCGGGGGAATCGATCATCACGTTTGAAGGTGCCCCGGTCATCGCGCATCAGCAGGGGTCGGAAATTCGTGCGGCGTCACTGACGTATAAAAGTGAAGATGGGTCTACCTATGCCCAGGAATCGGCGGCGGTGCCGCTGGTGCTGACTCGCACTGATGCCCATGGACCTTCCATCGTGCATGCGACTTCGCTGATTTTTTCACGCACATCGCAACTGGCAGTGATGCGGGGCAGGGGTGATGTGCGGCTGCCGGTGCAAAGTGAAGCCACCGAGCCGCAATCGCTGGAGGCGCGCTGGACGCAAAGCTGCACGCTGCATTTCGCGGGTAAAAACAATAATGAGATGGCAATCGATACCGCTGACCTGGAAGGGGACGTGGATGTGAAGCATCCGCAAATGAAATTAACGTCGCAATCGTTGGAGCTCACTTTTGATCCAACAGCCAAATCGTCAAGTGAGCCAGCCACCCGCCCGACCACGGCCCCTGCTAACGCGCAATCTAACCTGCGCAAGCTGGTGGCCACGGGGAACGTGCATTGCGATTTGAGCGACGCCCAGGCGACTAAGACGATCGACACCGATCGCCTGGTCGTATTGTGTGAACCCGGGGCAGAAGGGCGGCTCGTGCCACGCACGATCGTGGCCGATGGCCGCGTGCATACCGTGACTCCTGACGAGGATCTCCGCGCGGGGCACCTGACGGCATTGGTGACCCCGGCGACGCGGCCCGCAACAAATACGGCCACCACTCTGGCGTCAACACCGTCCACGCTTGCGTCAACGCAACCCGCGCTGGTGGCGCTGCAGCTTCAGAGTCTTACCGCCAACGATCACGTGCATGTGGTGATGAAAGATGGCACGATCGCCCAGGCAGATACGCTGTTGGTGAACAGCACGGAGAGTAAGCCCACGGTGAAATTGCTGGGCACTCCTTATGCGACGGTGTCCGCCAGGCAAAGCACGATCCAGGGGGCGATCATTGACGTGGTTCCTGACAGCCAGCAGATGACGATCGACGGTGCCGGTGCGATGCACGGGGTGCAGCAAGCGCCCAATGGTGTGGTCAAGCCATTGGACATCACATGGACGCGCAATGTGCAATACGATGGGATAGCCAACACGATCGACTGCATCGGCGGAGTGATGGCCAAATCGGTTGACGTTGATGGCACGGTGAATGTCGCCAGCGGGGAGCGCATGAAAATCAACCTGGTCAGCCTCGCACCTGCCACACAACCCACCACGCAATCTACGATGCAGATGGCCAGCACCATGCGGTCTACCGCGCCAAATAAATTGACAGCTTCAGCATCGGCAACATCGCCGGGAACGTCCCTCGCTACGGCACCAGCGGATCACGGCCTGTTTGCCAACAAGGCAATCCGCGACATCACGTTCACCGATCCGCAGAATTCTGAAGTGCATTCATCGCTGTTGGATGACAAGGGGCGCACGCTGCGAGAGGTGGATTTGTTTGCGACCACCATCGAATTCCATTCGGATTTGAACAATGGCCAGGTTGTGCGACGCGTGGTCATTCCAGTGGCGGGGCGAATGCTCGTGGAAGATCATCGCCCGCAGCCATCGGCCACGCAGCCATTGGCAAGCCCCGCTGCGGCGTCGACGCCTGGCATGGGTGATTCTCGTGGCACCACGGCTTTTCAGTGGACTCGGCGCATGACTTACGATGACAGCACGCAACTGGTGATCATGGAGGGTGCTGACAGCGTGGTGGAAGCCGATAAGGTCATCATCGATCACCGCGATGATGTCCCCAATCCCGAGCCGCTGCGCCTGGCGGCGCGGCAGGTCATTACGACCATCGCGCCCGTTGCACCGGTATCCGCGCCAGCACCGCGTGGCCCAGCCACAGCCAGCGCAACAGCACCATCCACCGAACAGAAGCTCGAGATCAAGCACCTGACCGCCACCGGAAACCTGGTGGTTTACGTCAAGGGCGGCATCCTGCATGCGGATCATCTGGATTACGACCCCGGCGCTCATCTGATGCGCGCTTTCGGTTCGAAGACCCAACCGGCGGTGTTCGAGCATGATCCCGCGCCGGGCAAGTCGCCCCAGCGCATGGCCGCCGATGAACTGGTCTGGGATCTGCTCCAAAGCCTTCCCCAGGCGGTTGGGGCCAAGGCGGAATTACGCAAGTAAGCGCGTATAGTTCATCGGAACGTGGATCGATTCGGGCAGGTATGATTTCACCACCATGGCCGAGAAACCCGGCAACCTCGGCTTTACCCCTCCCCGCGTCGATGCGTGGGCGCCGCCCAATGTTGAATACGTGATCGTCCAGCGCCCTCTGCAACGTTTGATGGCATTCACCGGACACTCGATTGACGACATCGTCAACTCACCGATTGCCAAAAATCGAATTCTGGGATATTTCAAACTTCAGCGGCAGATCCAATGGCGAGGCGAGGTGGTGGAGCTGGAGGGGCAATGGAATCCACTTGGCCAATAACGGAAACGTTCGATTCTTTCGAATCGGGGGCATATGAGTTTAGGTTTGTTGACGAAGCAGTCGAACGGTACGATGAAGCCACCGCCTGATCCGCGCTCTGCAATCGAAGCCGGTTAAACCCCACAGGGAAAGATCCACGATGTCCTTGAAGATTTTGGAAGAATTACAGCAGCGTTTCACGGTACCGGGTGTGGTTTTTAATACGGGTGAGGGTGGCCTGAAGCGCATCGAGGTCCAGACACCTGCCGCGCGAGGCGAAATCTATTTGCATGGAGCGCACGTGACCGGCTACCAGCCCATGGGTGAGCAAGAGATGTTGTTCATCAGCGCCAAGAGCCAGTTTGCTGTCGATAAGCCAATTCGAGGTGGGGTGCCTGTAATTTTCCCCTGGTTCGGTGCCAAATCGGATGATGCGCGGGCACCGATGCACGGGTTTGCACGCTTGGCCGAATGGGAAGTGCAATCCATTGCCCCGGCCGACGACGGGGGCGTGACGGTTGATCTGCGTTTTCTCCCTCCACCCAATACTTCCGGGTCGTTTCCCCATGCGTTTGAACTTTCATATCGCGTGAGCTTCGGAAAATCGTTGCGGCTATCGCTGGCAGTGCGCAATGCGGGTCCGGCTTCATGGAAGTTTGAAGAAGCGCTGCATTCGTATTTTGCCGTGAGCGATGTGCGGAATGTTGTGGTAACGGGATTGGAAAATTCGCAATACATTTCCAAAACCCAGAATATGCAACGCCAGCAACAGGGCGATGAATCATTGCGAATCACTCAAGAAACCGATCGGGTTTACCAAAACACCACGGCGGCATGCGTGATAGATGATCCGGGGATGGGCCGCAGGATCACCATCAGCAAGCGTGAATCGCGCAGCACGGTGGTGTGGAACCCGTGGATCGACAAGGCACGGGCTATGGCGGATTTCGGTGATGAAGAGTGGCCCGACATGATTTGTGTTGAAACCTGCAACGTGGGGGAGAACGCCGTGCAGTTGGCCGGTGGCGCGGAGCATCGGATGGAGGCGGAAATTCGCAGCGAGAAGGTGTGAACATGAGCGCGACAACAACCCAGCCAGCGGCATTGATCACCGGCGCGGGGGGCGGCATCGGACGCGCAATCGCCATCGCCTTGGCGGGTATTGGATACCGCCTTGCGCTGGTGGGGCGTACTGAAAGCAAGCTGCGGCAAACCGCTGAACAACTGGCCACGTTTGGAAAAGTCGATGGCCGTGATGTGCTGATCCTCCCGTCGGATGTCGCTGATGCCCAGTCGGCCGAGCGCGCGGTGGCGTCGACGGTGGGGAAATTCGGGCGGCTCGATGCGCTGATCAATAACGCCGGGTTCGCACCGGCCGCCGGGATCGAGCAGATGAGCGTGGAACAATGGCGGCAGGTCATTGATGTAAACCTGTCGGCAGTGTTTTACCTGTGCAGGGCGGCGTGGCCAGCGTTACGGCAGGCAGGCGAACAGACGGATGCGGTGATCGTGAACATATCCTCCGTAGCCAGCCGCGATCCGTTTACCGGTTTGGCGGCCTACGGTGCGGCCAAGGCGGGGGTGAATATCATGGGTCTGGCCATGGCCCGCGAAGGTGCGTCGCAGGGGATCCGTGTGCATACCGTTGCCCCGGGGGCCACCGAGACGGACATGTTCCGTACGTTAATGTCGCACGAACAATTTCCTACCGAGCGTACCATGGCACCCGCAGAAATCGCGTCGGTGGTTACCTCCTGCGTGCGCGGTGACCTGCGTTACAGCAGTGGAGAAGTGATATACCTGCAAAAAATCATCTAAGATGTGAACCAATTGATCGCTCAAACATCTAAGCATTAAAACAACCGCGAAGACCTCAGGGAGAGCAGTATGAACAAAAGACAGTGGATAGCACTCCTCATGATTGTGGGATGGCTCATGACCGGGCGGACAGCCGGTGCCCGGATGCGCGCGGTGGTGGGCGGAGCAGGGGGGGGGAAGGGCGCGGTAACACTGCCGTATCGGCTGGGAAACATCAATGGCACTGACTGGGTAGTCAACCAGGGTGGCTGGCTGCGGGCACAGTCCAACATGCCGTTCCTTAACCAGGGGGCGCTGCTCTCCATCGACGGGACCAATCCTACGCAGAATAACAACCAGGCCCGCGTGGATGAGGCGGGGGAACTGGTCATCGATAATTTGCAGTGCCCGAACATGATCGTCACCCGGCACATCGCGATCAACAAGGAAACGGGCTATGTCCGCATCATCGACGTTTTGAAAAATAGCTCGGGCCAGCAGGTCGATTGCCAATATGAGCTGGCCAACAGCATCCCCTACGGCGTGCAGGCAACCCATCCGCTCAGCACCAAATATAAAGGCAAGGAAGTGCAGACCGGGGCAATCGTTCAGGATGGACAGAATCGACAGATCATGGGGATCTTCGGCGGGCGCAACGGAAAAGTGCAGCCCCTGATCAGTGCCGATCAAAACAACAACAATCTCGGCGCGACCCTCACCTTGTCGATCCTCCCCAACAAGGAATTGGCCGTGATGAGCGTGCTGGCGTTTCCAGGCAGCGTCGAAGCCGGTGACAAGCTGGCCGAGCAGCTTCGCGATGCGAAGGTGCTAACGGATGTACCGCGCGAGCTGCGGAAAATTTTGGCGAACTTCAGCCCGTCCCATTCGGTGATCGGTGGCGTGTATGGCGTGGTGCTGGGCGACGACCTTGAATTGCTGCGCGGCGACTTGTTTGACTGCGTGGAGCTGCGCGGTGGCGATCAATACAAGGGAACCATCGCTGGTTCAAATTTAAAGCTGCAAACCAGCTACGGGCCGGTGAGCCTGCCCACCGAAAAAATCCTCACGGTCTTCACCATCGGTAGTGTGCATCCGCGGCAACTGGTCGTGCTGGAAGATGGTTCGATCTATGGCGGCCAGGTGGAGTTGGAAAAGGTATCGCTCACGCTCACCAGCGGGCAGGTGATTCAACTGCCAATGTCACAGGTAACGCGCATCGGGTACCACGCCCGTAGCGCTGAAGACGCCTCCGATGATTGGAATTTCGACCAGCCCATGGTGTTCCTGCGGGCCGGGGACCGTTTTCCCGTGGGCCTGCTGGCGCACGATATCAGCGTGGCAACCCGTTACGGGCTGCTAACACTCAAACCGCAGATGGTGGGCTCCATTTCGTTTGCCAACGAAGAGAGTGGCGTGCATCAGTTCACGCTGGTGGATGGGACCAAGTTCGCTGGCTTACTCGTGGGGGATTCGCTCGAGCTTTCAGTGCCCCAAATGGCGGCAACGGCTCCCAGTAGTTCGGCCCCATCGCTGCCGCTGCGCACGGTAAAATTTGCCCTGGCGAACCTGGCACGCGTGCAGTTTCATCCGATCTCGGACATTGATGAGACGTCGGCGGTGCTGAAATTGTCAAACGAGGACCAGTTGGTAGGCACGCTCACGGGCGTGTTGAAACTCGACACGATGTTTGACACGCTTTCATTGAAGGGCGAGCAGATCAAGACGCTCAAACCCAGTCGCCGCACACCGATGGATGTGCAGATCAGGCTGTGGGATGACGGGCAGGTCAGCGGCCAACTGCAAAACGATGCGGTGACCTGCCTGCTCGGTTGCGGCCTGGAGATCAAGGCTTCGCTGCTGCTGATCGAAGAGTACAATCGGCCGTGCCCGGAACCTTCGGATCAGATTCTCCAGCGGATTCGGCAAGTGGTGACCGACCTAAACGCGGATGACTGGAAAGTGCGCGACCGCGCCCAGGCGCAGCTGACCGCCATGGGGTCGGTAGTGACTGGCGTGCTCAAAGAAATGCGCGAGGCCCAGCCCACCGAGGCCAAGCGCCGCATCGACGAAATCATTGCCGCGACAAAGCCAAAAGAATCCACCGTGCCAGCTGCGGTCCCCGCCCAGATCGTTCCAATGATGCCGAACGCGCAACCCATCCATGAGATTGGAGATTGAACACCTTCGCACCATAAGTGAAGTTACCCCATGGTGGGTTTCACCCAGTCGGGGGTTTGGCCCCAGCGAGTTTGAAAAATAAATTCCACCATCGGCTTGCGCGGTGACGGAACTAGCTCGCGCTGGCGGAGATCATCAGGTAACGTGGCGGGATCTCCCAGATATCCAAATGCGATGGCCGACATCACATCATAGTTCTGCGGAATGCCGTACATTTCCCGAGCCTTGTCGACCGAAAAGCCAGCCATTTCGTGGCCGTAAACATCCATAGCGGCCGCCTGCACAAGCATCATCGCGGTGGCCGCGCCAAGGTCATACTGGGCATGACGGTTCGGCTTTTGATTGTTGGCAAATTCCAGGCGGGCAGTGGAAATGAGCATGACCGACGCGTTTTTGGCCCAGCGCTGGTTGGCATCCACCAGGCAACTGCACATCCTGGCAAATTCCTCCGGCTGATCGGCGGTGGCGACCAGGTAACTCCACGGCTGCCCGTTCGAGGAAGACGGTGCCCAGCGTGCAGCTTCCAGAATCCTCAGCAGTGTGGGTTTATCAATTTGCCGGTCGGAAAATGCACGCGGGCTCCAGCGTTTGCGCAACAACTCGTGAATATCGTGCTCGGTGGCTCTCTTTTGATCCATGCTTTAGCTCCTGTAAACGGCTGGCCAATACCATAATCCAAATTCATGTAAAAATTCAGCGACCCGTGGCTATAATTTGTTTTGCAAACCCCTCTGGAGGCTCCATGTTCCATCGCCGCTTGCTGTCGTTATGGCTTGTTCCGCTGTGTGCCGTCGGCTTGGCAAATGGCGCAGTGCCTGCCGTGCTGCCGGCAACGACTGCGACGACGCAGCCGCAGGGTGCCGCGCAAGAGCATTTCATGCGATTTGTCGAGGGCGGTGCCGATGCCAGCAAGTTGCAGACGGCCGTTGTGACCTACCGAAACAAGGAGGGCGTGACGATTAAGCTGGTGGCGGCGATCCACATCGGGGAACGCGCTTATTTTGAATCGCTCAACAAGCTTTTCACCGGTTGCGATTCAGTGCTTTACGAAATGGTTTCTCCCAAAAACGCCGAATCGCCGACGCCTAAGCCCGGGCAGACCACGCAGCATCCCATCGCCAGGCTGCAGCGGTTCTTGCAGGAAACTTTGGGCTTGAGCTATCAACTGGATGTGATCGATTACAAGGCCACCAATTTTGTGCACGCGGACATGGACAAGGAGACGTTTGAAAAAATGCAGGCCCAGCGCGGAGAATCGTTTGAGTCGCTGATGTTGCAGCAGATGATGGCGGCCATGAGTCGTATCAAGGCGCAGCCCGCCGATGATGACGATGCCGCGCCCGCTGCCCAGGACGATATGCAGGAGCTTAAGCAGGCTATTCGGCTGTTGACGCGTCCCGACGGGCAGACGCAAATGAAAATTGTGCTCGCCCGCCAGATGGGAGACATGGAAAACACCGCCATGGGTCTGGGCGGCCAGGGCGGCACGGTAATCGTCACCGAGCGCAACAGGGCCGCGTTTAATGTGCTCAAAAATGAACTCAAAGCAGGCCGGAAAAATATTGCCATCTTTTATGGCGCTGCTCACATGTCAGATATGGCTGACCGGCTGGACCTGATGGGCTTCGCACCCGTTCAAACCGAGTGGATGACGGCGTGGGATCTCAAGATCAATCCCAACGCCCCCTCCGCGCTGGAGGATCTGATCGATCTGGCAGGCACCGCTCTGAAAGATGCCGGCGGGAATGAGGATAAGTGAGCAGCACCTCTCGATGGCTGATGCGATCGGTTATCGGACGGAATCAACCGCTTAAATCAATACAGTCGCGCAACTTTTCCAGCTTTTGAGGGTGAACTCCGATATGTAACATTCGCATACCCGGTTACGGGGCGCCAGTGGAAGAATCCATCGGCCGGTCCAGGAAGAACATCAATTCGAAGGAGAATCCAATGAAGTCCCGTCGCAAACCCTTATTGTCAGCTACCGTGGAATCGCTGGAATGCCGCCAACTCCTGTCGGGAACCCCGGGTTCATTAGACACCACCTTCAACACCACCGGCGTGATAACGGATAGTTCCAAGCCCGCCGTTGCCCATCTGGGGATTCAGAGCAGCGGCGCGATCGTCGTTGC
>JBBSFP010000035.1:0-11488 GCA_038238625.1 Tepidisphaerales bacterium | reverse complement strand
GAGAAGTGATCGAGCTTGGGCACTCGTCCTATTCCGCATTCTTACATTCTTCTAGCCGCGAGGTGCGGCAGCAGGCGTTTTCTAAATACTATGGCCAGTTCGAATCGCACAAAAATACGATTGCCGCGACACTTCAAGGTTCAGTGCAGCGCGATGTTTATTACGCCAAGGCGCGCGGTTTTCCCAGTGCACTGGAGGCAGCGTTATTTCCTGACAATGTGCCCAGCACCGTCTATGACAACCTGATTGCTTCGGTCCGTCGCCATCTGCCCGCGCTGTATCGCTATTATGAATTACGCCGCCGCAAAATGAAGTTGCGCGACCTGCATCAATACGACACGTATGTTCCGATTCTCAGTGAGCTGGAAAAAGAGCATACTTGGGATCAGGCCGTAAAAGTTGTCGTGGATTCGCTTGAACCGCTTGGAAATGAATATTGCGGGGAGCTCCATCGCGGGCTGACCACCGGCCATTGGTGTGACCGATATCCCAACCAAGGGAAGCAGAGCGGCGCTTTTAGCAGTGGGAGCTTTGATGGCCAGCCATACATCTTGATGAACTATCAGCCGCAGGTGCTGGATCACGTTTATACGTTGTCGCACGAGGCGGGGCACTCGATGCACAGCTATTACTCTGCGAAAAATCAGCCCTATCAATATTACAACTACACAATTTTCGTCGCCGAAGTCGCCAGCACGTTCAATGAACAGTTGCTCACTCGCCATTTGCTCAAAGCGGCCCGTGACAAAAAAGAGCGCGCGTACCTGATCAATCGCTCTATCGATGGCACACGCGCGACGATCATCCGCCAGACGATGTTTGCGGAATTTGAAAAAATCACGCACGCACTTTGCGAGGCCGGTGAGCCATTAACCGTGGATCGAATCCGTGCAGAATATCGTACTCTGCTTGAAACCTATCATGGCCCTGGAATGGTGCTCGATAAAGAACTCGATCTCGAATGCCTGCGCATTCCGCATTTTTACCGAGCGTTCTACGTCTACAAGTATGCCACCGGCCTGTCAGCGGCTATCGCGCTTAGCGAGCGCGTCGTGAACGGTGGGAAACGGGAGTTGGACGATTATACTGGATTCCTGAAAGGGGGGTGCTCTCAATTCCCGCTCGACCTGCTGCGTGATGCGGGAGTGGACATGGAGAAACCAGCCGCCATCGATACCGCGCTGGCGCACTTTGATTCACTGGTCAGTGAGTTGGAAACCTTGCTCTGAATTTGTGTGCTGCGTACAAAATATCCAGGCAGGTGGCGGTATCGGACTTTTGAGGGTGTGCATTGACATTCGCTTACAACTGCTTGAGTGCCTCTTCCACCGTGGGAGCGGTTACTTCATAAGTGCGGCCATCAATCAGGGTCACTCCCGCGCGCGTATACGGGACGATGCCTCGCTCGACTAGTTCAAGGCGCATAGTGACGGGTGAAGCGACAGAGTTCGGCCTGAAGTCTTTAATTGATTGCACCGCATCCTGCGCGCCCTTGCGAATCAGGCTATGCGCTCGAGGTTGCGACAGCAACTGGGCACCTTGGCAATCGAGAGCCTCCTTCACCTGGACGGTATGCACACCGGGAATGAAGCGGCGCGCTTCGGCGCAAGTCTTATCATCCCCTGTCACGAGGATGGTCGGGACGCCATGTTCCGCAGCGATGGTCGAGCAGATTGCAATTTCGCCGGACAGCACTCCGTTGATCCACAGGTTTTGCCAATTCATGGAGCTCATGGTGTGTTCGAGCACGCCTTCATGCGTCCCCGCCATGCTGTGGTAGCCTAGCAGAATCAGTGCATCGAAATCGTCGATGTGCGGCAAACGCTGTCGGGGTGATCCACCTTGCACATACTCGGCGCGTTCGTCGAGCGTATCCCAGATCAGGTTGAATCCTTGAAAATGGGCATCGCGCACGACAACCTTGCTGGCACCAGCGGCAAAGCAACCGTCTACGCACGCATTCACATCACCGGCCAGGTAGCGCCTGCCGCTGGAGTAGTCAGGAAGATCAGGCAGAATTTGAGATTTGCGCGTGATGCCACTGATCCCTTCCATGTCGGCCATGATGAAGATTCGGGGGGCGGTCGGCACAACTTCGGGAGAAGGACGATGGGAGGTGACCATGTTGAATCATGTTATCGAATTGCAGGTCGGCGGCGATGGTGGGGCGGCATTTTCGAAGGTTTTTTCAAACCCCCGGTCAGACCTCTCTCTCTAACCGCCCATCTAATGGCGCGATTGCTTTACAAAACCATGCCTGACAGCTAAACCCACGACATGAAAGTTGCACTCGTGGGTTTAACGCAGTCGGGCAAGAGCACGCTGGTTTCGGCGGTCAGCGGACGCATGGCTTCCGTGAACACCGCAGCTCAGGTGACGACCACCGCCGTGCCAGTTCCGGATGTACGGATGGATTGGCTGACCGAGCTCTATCAGCCTAAAAAGACCGTACATGCAACGATCGATTGTATCGACGTGCCTGGGTTTGACTTCACCGAAAACAGTGGCCGGGCCGCGGCTAAGCGCGTGATCGACCAGGTGCGGGCGGTGGACATGTTTGTGCTGGTGGTGCGCGCATTTATCAGTGACTCGGTGACGTCTTACCGGGGATCTGTTGACGCGCGTCGGGATGTAATCGAGCTTCTCTCAGAATTTCTGCTGGCCGATCTGGAGATGGTGACTACGCGGGTGGAGCGATTGACCGTGCAAGCGACCAAGCCCAGCAAAACGCAAGCACAGGATAAAGAAGAACTGGCACTCTATCAGAAGCTGCAAGGTGTTCTGGAAGAGAGCAAACCCGTGCGCACCGTCGTTCACACTGAGCGAGATTATGAATTGGTCAGCGCGCTGGGTCTGTTAACGCTGCGACCGATCATGGTGGTGATCAACGTATCTGAAGATAAGCTGGATGAAAAGCTCGACCTTTCAGGCGTGGTGGATGAGTCGGTGCCGATTGTTGCACTTTCGGCCAGGGTGGAACAAGAACTCAGTACATTGGATGCGCCCAGCCGCAAGGAATTCATGGCCGACCTGGGGATCACCGAGAGCGCGGCCAGCCGATTTGTAAATAGCTGCTACACCGCGATGGGTTTGATCGGCTTCCTTACTGTCGGCCCAGACGAAGTGCGCGCCTGGCCCCTGCGTAAAGGCGCACCTGCGCTGGAAGCAGCAGGGAAGATTCACAGCGACATTAAGCGCGGCTTCATCCGCGCCGAAACGATCTCTTATGACGACCTCAAAACGCTCGGCTCTGAAAAAGCCGTGAAGGCCGCAGGTAAAATGCGGCTCGAGGGCAAAACCTATATTGTGCAGGATGGGGACATCATCAATTTTAGATTCAATGTCTGATACCGTTCGCGCAATGTGATGCGCGCGGGTAAGGTTCATAGATCGGGACGACGGCAAAGGTTCAAACATATGGCGACGCAGCTTGTTGGTAATGCGGTGATAGGACAATCCGGCGGGCCCACTTCAGTGATCAATCAGTCGCTGGTTGGCGTCATCCACGAGGCGAAAACCGCCGGCCACATTCAAGAGTTGCTCGGAGCGCGACATGGCGTTCGCGGGATCGTTGAAGAGCAATTTATTTCCCTGAGCAAGGTTTCCAATAATCTGTTGGAAAGGGTCGCCCAGACGCCAGCGGCCGCACTCGGGTCGACACGGGATAAGCCCGATCAGGCGTATTGCCAAAAAATTGTGCGATCGTTCGCTAAGCACAACGTGCGGTACTTTTTTTATATCGGGGGCAACGATTCTGCCGAAACCGCGCGTATTGTGCAGGAACTGGCGGCCGCTGAGAATTACGATCTGCGCGTGTTTCATATCCCAAAAACTATTGATAACGATTTGCGCGTTCACGACCACACGCCGGGCTTTGGGTCAGCGGCACGTTTTGTGGCAACGGCGATGATCGGAGATAACTACGACAACCGATCGCTCCCCGGAATCAAGGTAGATGTCATCATGGGCCGACATGCGGGATTTCTAACCGCGGCATCAGTGTTGGCCCGCCAGCATGATGCCGATGGACCGCATCTCATCTATGTGCCTGAATCGCCAGTGAGCTCGGAAAAATTCCTTGCAGATGTGGAACGGGTGTATGCGAGAGAGGGGCGTTGCCTCATTGCGGTCAGTGAGGGCATCAGACAGCCTGATGGCAAATCCTGGGCGGAAAAAATGACCGCACACGTGGAAAAGGACGCGCACGGTAACATCCAGCTTTCAGGTTCGGGCGCGCTGGGTGATCACCTGGCGGAGCTCATTACCCGCAATCTGCAGACCCCCGGCGGAAAAAAGCTGCGCGTTCGTGCCGATACCTTTGGGTACCTGCAGCGCAGTTTCCCCGGGTTTGTGAGCCAGACCGATGCCGCCGAGGCGCGGATGGTCGGCCAAATGGCGGTGCGGTACAGCAGTGATCCGAACAACACCGAAGGTAGTGTGGCGATGCGGCGCAGGCCCGGATCGATATATGCGGTGGATACCTTCCTCACACCATTGAAAAGCGTGGCGCGCGAAACCAAACATCTCGCTGATGAGTACATGGTCGATGGCAACAATATCACGCAGGCATTTATCGACTATGCCCGCCCCCTGGTTGGGGAACTGCCCATCGTTGGAACCTTGGATAACTTTAATGAATGAGATGATTAGCGATCGAGCTTAACGTTGATGCTGGGATCGCCGTATTGTTCGAAATCGCGGCCCGCTAGCTTGGCCACATCTTCCTCATCCTTGATCTCACTCAACTTGTATAGGGCCAATTCTGCACGTGGACTTCCAGCCGCAGCAAGTCGAACCGTGACCAAGCTGCCCAGCGTTTTATCATTGGCGACCAGCATGGTGTCCCGGTCCAGGGCATGGTCGTAGACCAGACTGATGATGCGGGCATCGAGCCAAAGCAATTCGCAATCGGTGTTAGATCGAATTAGGCGCGTCCAATTGCTTTGATTTTTCAGACGGAGCGCCAAGCGCTGATCGGGAGCGGTCATCTTCTGCACATGCTGCAGGAATGATTCGACAGTCACCCTATCCAGTGCGGTGCTCGCCAATGCTGCCATGGCCGCCTCGCGCGCTTCCAGATCCACAATTTTGTCCTCGTAAATCGCCAACAGCGCATCGAGCGCTTTGGGATCGCGTGTGTCAGCGATCGCAAAGGCCACCGTCTTGCGGGGATTTGTAACGGGCCGCACGGCCTTGCCGGCTTGGAGATTATCCGAGGCCTCTTTTTCGAGGTCAGGCCAAGCCACCTTCGAGGATGGGAGCTTTAGGCACTCCACTAGCGCTTTGACTGCCCGCTCATCACGCGTGTGCGCTAAAGCTCTTGCAGCCGCGGCGCGCACCAGCGGATCGGCATCCTGCAGATTCCTGATCAGGATTTCCGCAGCCTCCGGCAGATGGCTGGTGCCAAGCGAATTGAGGATGTAGATTTTAGTGGGGAGCTTTTGAGCGTGTTCCAAAGAATCGTTGAGTGCATCGATGATGCCCTTAGAATAAGCGCCGATGCGGTAGTTGGCACTTTGCGAAAACACGGCCATTTGATCAATTCGGGGTAGATTGCGGGCGATCTTTTCGACTCCATCGTTGATGCCAGCGTTATCAACATATGAAAGAGCATTTAGCGCGTGGGCAATATTGAATTCGTCGGTGGCCACCGCCCTTGATTCGCTGGTTGTGACGCCTGTTGTGGCCGCAACACCAACGTTCGCTGCGGGCGAATGCACCGGTTTGTCGGATGCGATGGATATATAGGCCCGATACTTTTCGATCTGTGAGGGTGTGAGGCGAAGAGCGATCTCCATATTGATCAAACCCCTCATGCGCCCGCCCCACGAGGTGCGCATCTGATGAGAGCTGAATTGCGGTAACCCAACAAACCACATATTAGAGGGTGGGTTGGCGATCAGTTTTGCAGCCTGTGCTGTTGGACATTGCACTAAGGCAGAATGCAGCGCGGTTAAGAAATATTGATCCGCCAGTTCCGGATCATCCGAATCAATCGTGATCAGGCCTTCTTTCTCACGCCCTTCGCTTTTTTTATCCACGGCCTCCCTCGTGGTTGAATACACCTCTGCCAATACCTTAAAAGCGTCAGGATAACCGCTGTCGACCAGGCACATGGCCGCCGCGCAGCGAATCTGATAGTCGCTGGCATCGCGTACGAAATCGGCAATCGCAAGCTGCGCGCGGTCGTTCTTAAGGGCCGCCAGGATTTCCATGTCTACGGCAAGGTCGGGGGAGAGGTGGCCGGTGCTTTGCTTGGCGAAATCAAAATGTGCGATCTGTCCAAACAGGTAATCGATCAGCGCGGTTTTTCGCTCGGCGTTGAGCGCCGGTAAAAAGGACTCGTGATTCCGCAAGCCGAGCATAGCCCACGCCACGACGCCGATATCAGGATCACTGACGACCGAGCTCAGAATGCTCGCCACGCGTTCATCTCCAAGGGCGGCAAGGTCGGCGGCAGCGGTGCAGCGCACCCAGCGATCTTTGTCCTTGAGCTGAGCTTGGAGACTGTTCAACGTGGTTTCATCAGCAGGCTGGCTAATCAACGTCTGATCAGTTTGAAAATCCAGCTTGAGTTTGCCGAGTGTCGCCACCTTTGTGAGGATTTCCTTGACCGTCGCATTCTGAAGTTCGAGGGATACCATGAACGAGCGTTCGATGGAGAGCGGATAATCCGCCCGCAGGCCGGCGCGACGCGCCAGATCGCCAATGACCTCACCAAGAAACGCGCGTCGATAGGAAACATCCAGCCTGGTCGTAATTGCATTTGATTGAATCGAAGGGTATTCGTCGGGGGACGGGATGGTGGCGGGGGGGAAGGCAACCTGCCGGGTTGTGGCCAGGGCGGTGGTATTCGCACGCATGATCGTAATCGATCTCTTGCCGCCGCCTCCGCCCTGGTTTCCACTTGGAGGCCCTTGATTATTACCCCCAAACCCTCCTCGATTTTGCGCGATGGCAGGCTGATGAACACACAATAGCGCGGCCAAACAAAGTGTTACCATCAATGTCGTGGCACGATTCCAATGGATTTGCATCGGGTTCCTCTTTGATTTTCCCCATAGCATCACCGATGTGGACGGGAAAAGTTTCAGAAAAACCTCAGCACAGTCATCCTGCTTTTGCCAGTGACCTCGCAAAAAACCGAGTTCGTATTTCAGAATTTACTTATTTGGAAGGGAAGGCGGCGTTTAACACGTCCGCAGCGCGGTAGGCAGCAAGAACGCATCGCAGCATTGCAACCTTTTCGGCGGCCGAGATGTACCCCTCGGGAACGCCCGGTATCGGTGCCTGCGGATCGCCCACATCACGGGCATCAAGGGTCCTTAGTGCGCCATCGAGATAGACATACTTGATTGCCAGGTCATGGCTTTCATTCGCCCATGTTTTGATGTCTTTAATCGCTGTCATGTCGGCCAGTCGATCATGTGAATAAGCGGGGTCGCCTCGCAATCCCGCCGCCATGTAGACGTCAATCTGTGCAGATTTGTAATTGCCTGGCAGCGTATCCCAGAGCAGATGGAGGTTCGTCTGAGTGTTGCGAAAAGGCGGATCGCGCAATACCACCTGCGAATTCCCGCCACGATCGCCCTCAGGATAATCGCGCGAGAACATTGTGCAGGCATGCAGCGGTTGATGCAGGTCCCCGATCAGGTGCAGAACCCAGCAAAGAGCCTGCGCCCGATCACCAGGCGGAAGGTGTGAGTTGGACAGGTCATCCAGACATTTGGGGATGGCCTGTAGAATATTCGCCGGCCCGATGATTGGCGCGGTGGTGGCGGCAGATGTCGGCCGAGATGCTGCGTTGTCCCGATTGCGAGCCGACCGTCGGAATGCGTTGGTGGACGGCGCAGAATCAGCGCCGGTTCGAGTTACCTTGTATGGCATGTCGATGTAGTGCCATTCGGGATGGTTGGCGACGAAATGCATTGGGTTGTTCTGCGCCCGAACCAAATCAGGCCACACGGCGGCCGAAGTGAAGGCATATCGGTCAGTCTCCGGCTCGCTGGAACCCTGGGGCAAGCCGTCAAGCAAATCCTGATTGTAGCGTGGATGCTGCTTGAGAATCTCCGTCAACTGTGTACGCGATGTCGGTGTGAGTTCATCCCATATCATCAGAGCGATAATCCGGTGACCCGTTTCAACCCATGCCAATGCTGGTGATGTGGCCAATACCCCGATCAGAACGCAAAGACCCGTCGCAAAGAGGCTATGACTTTTACGCATGGCGGGGAAGATAACGGTCGGGCGGAAAGGCTGCTAGTGGTTTTGGTTGCCAAACTGAAGTTGCCATCGAATTAGCGCAACGTTCATGCAGTGAGTAGCATTGATCCAAACATCACCATCCAGACGAGATCTAGAAAATGCCAGTAGATCGTGGCATGTCGAATGGGTAGCCAATGTTCATGATCAAATAGGCGCGTGTTGATAAGGCAGTAAAGCAGATAAAAGATTCCCGCCATCACATGGGCTGCGTGCAGAAGGATGAGAAAGAAGATGATGCCATATAGCGGGATATGGGCAGTTCGCTGGGCATAGTGAGCCTGGAGCACGCTGGACAAGGCGGGTGTTTGAATTAGTAAGAACGTGACGGCCAAAACAATCGATAGCCGCAGAAAAAATCTGAACGAGGGCAGGTTCTGAGCGCGCACGGCGGCGAGGGCCCGCTGCAAGGTGACACTGACTGCCAGGACCAGCGCAGTGCTTACGATCAGGATGTGGGGCAATGCAATTTTCGGCGCGGCGTACCGGTGTCGCATGACGAAGTAACCCAGCATTCCCGACAGAAAGAGCATCGACAGAGATGCAAGAATCAACCAGAGTGCCACGGAGCCGGCGCTGCGCGGTAGCTGTGTGGGGTGAGGCTTGATGTCGTGATTCGGTATCATTGGCCGTGATGGGGTTCACGGTCGCTGGGGGTAACTACCTGCCCTCCCCCCGGCGGACTGAAATTGGGTTTGTATTGAGTGCTGTCAAGAATCGTGGTGCCGATAAACAACGCAACAAAAAAAAGAGCAATGAGAATTATCACGCCATTAAAGGGGGCATCCCAACGCAGATGCATAAAGAACAGCGCCACCAGGCCGGCCTTTACGACCGCGATGAACAAGGCCACATAGATGTTGAACGGGCCAAGATCGACCTGTGTAACGGCGACGGTTGCCAGCGTCAGGAACATAAGGACGCAATATACCCCCAGCAAGAGCCTGGGCGATACTACATGCGCATGCTGTTTTTCGTCATGACCATGCTGGTGCCCATGGGCGTCGGCACTGGAGGTACCTACGAGGGGGACCGAAGTGTTTGGCACTGATGAGTTGATCGTCGCCATTGTTTATAACCCTTCGATGGGTTCAGTTGAAAATCAATGAATGAGGTATAGCAACGGGAACAGGAAGATCCAGATCAAATCCACTAAATGCCAATAGAGGCCGACGATATCCACCGGCGCAAAGTAATCGGGGCCAAATTCGCCTTCGTTGTCTTTCGCTGTTGCACTATTGCCGCGAGTAAGGCGTATCACTGCCCAAACTGCACTCACCAACGAGATGATAATTCCGAGGACGAGGGTCGGCTGATGCTCGGCGATGACCCCCACAAACACCAGGAATAGCCCAATCGAGCCCAACCCGGCGGGCAAAGCCCAGAGCTTTTGGCGGGGGTTGAGTGAGCGCATCAGGATCCAGAATATCAGCCCCATGCCCACCAACACGTGGACCCCGTGAAGGCCGGTCATGACGAAGTAAATACCAAAGAAGGTGGAGATGCGGTCTTTATCCAGATCTGACATTTCCTCGTATGTCATCTCGCTGGGCTTGACCTCTGGTTTAAAGATGACTTGTTGGTTAAGGGATAACTGAGGTAGCTTAATCTTGGCCACGTCCGCAGTCTGGTTGTTTGGATCGATCACGGCGTCATAGCGAAGCGCAGCAACCGTGGTCGCAAGGGCTGTGGCAGGTGTGAGGGCAGGAGTGGGCGCAGTTGTGCTTCCCGGGGGTGGGGCAAGTCCAAACGCCGGTGAAACCTTGCGTCCCACCGACTCAGCGCCCTTTTGTTCGTTCTCCAACTCCAGCGGTTGATCGTGCGGATGTGTGTGGAAAAGATTCGACGGGCCTGGGAACAGGTGATGCTGCCACTTGAGCCGATATTCCAGGGACTTGATCCCCATGAATCCGAAACCACCGAGAAGTGTGAGCGCCAGGCAGATTCGTAACGGCGCGGATTTACCCAATTGTGCCAGTCGCACGGCCCAGGCCATCGTAAGCGAGCTGGTGATCAGCACAGCGGTGTTTATGCCACCCAGTTTTTTGTCGAGGAAGCGATGTGCGAATTCAAAGACGTCCGATTGATTATAGCGGTACACGCTGTAGGCGCAAAACAATCCGCCAAACATCAATATCTCAGTTCCCAGAAACACCCACATCCCCAGCTTTGCAGCGCTCATTTGTTGCTGGGTTGATTCAAAATGATGCGCCAGATGCGGATCATGGTGATCGTGATCAACGCCGGCGGGGGTAGTTTGCAATGTGCTCATGTGATTTCCGCTGGATGCCACCTGTCACCACTCTCCAAATGTTTAATGGGCCAGATTCGCAACGGGGATCGCGGGAATATCGAAAGCCGGCAATGACTCAGGCGATAGGGTCCATTCGCCTGTTTCCTCATTCTCGGACCAGTGGTTTAGGTCGTATGGATCACCTGCCACCATCGCATGGGCAAAGTTATCATGCGGCGGGGGAGAGGAGGTGTGCCATTCCAGCGTGTTGGCACCCCATGGATTGGCGGAAGCCTTTGCTCCGCGAAGAAGAGCATGCAGCCAACTGATGCCGACAATCACCAAGCCGGCAGCCATCACCAGTGCACCCACGGTCGACGCGCGATGGTAGGAAACAAATTGCAGCGGATATTCCGCATAACGGCGAGGCATCCCCTGCGAGCCCATAATAAACTGCGGAAAGAACGTGAGATTAAACCCAATGAATGTCACAACCGCCGCGATACGACCGAGCGTTTCGGAATACATCTTCCCGAACATCTTTGGAAACCAGTAGTAAATGCCGCCAATAAACGCGAAGAGCGTGCTTCCCATCATCACATAATGGAAATGGGCAACGATAAAATAGGTATTGGTAAGGTGCACATCCACCGAGATGGCTCCGAGAAATAATCCCGTGAGTCCACCGATGGTAAACAGCATCAGGAACCCCAATGCGAACAGCATCGGCGTTTTAAGGCGAATATCAGCGTCGTACAGGGTCGCGAGCCAATTGAAAACTTTGATAGCCGATGGAATTGCAACGGCAAACGTCAGCAGGCTAAAGATAGCCCCGGCGAGCGGGGACTGGCCACTGACGAACATATGATGGCCCCATACCAGGAACCCGAGTAGAGCGATTGCAATCGAACTGAATGCGATGAAGTTATATCCAAATATATGCTTCCGACTGAAACTGACCATTAATTCGGAAATCACACCCATGGCCGGCAG
>JBBSFP010000034.1:0-11943 GCA_038238625.1 Tepidisphaerales bacterium | reverse complement strand
TGCTCGGCGGGCGCTGGCTGCAAAATGGCGGCTCATACGGGCTTGCCATCGCGTCGATCCCGTCAAAAGCGATTCCGCAGGTGGTCGAGCGGATCACCGGAAATTTTGTCGCCCAACGCCAGGGAACTGAGTCGTTCCAGGATTGGTGCAAGCGCGTGGGTAAGAAGGCGCTCAAGGGAATGATCGAGGATTTGGCACCCGTACCGCCGTATGCGCAGCGGCCAGATTTTTACACCGATTGGGGCGACCCTCGCGCGTATACCATCGGCGACATGGGCACCGGCGAATGTGCTGGCGAGGTGGTTTCGCTGGTGGAGTTTGGTTTCCGTGATGCCGAGAGCACTGCGTTCGAAGCGCAGCTTCTGCTGGAATCGGGTGAATTTCAGCAGGCGGATGCCAAAGCTTACCAGGCGATGTTGATCGCCGCGCGTACTTTGCTCCGAACAGAAATCCCTGATGTTCCTGATCAGCCAGATGTGATCGTCAATGAATTTCGCACTCGTTTTGTAGAGACCAAGCGGTTTTGGGACAAATTCCACGCCGATCAATTTGCCAAGTATCTTTTTGCTCGCCACGACACTCCTGATCTGCGGTTTACCCAGCAAACCGCCCATCAGGTATCGGAAGAGGCGCAGCTGTTCATTGACGCGGCCCACAAGTGCCACGCCCAGATGATGGCCGATCGCCCCGCCGCCAACGTGGTGCAGTTGAAGCTCTGAACAATCGAAGAAAAATCCCACGCCTGAGCACCCTTATGTCCAACGCCCTCGAGGCCCAGAAGCTGGCCGTCAAGTTCTTTGTCCGTCCCCTTTCGCCGATGGGCGAACCGGTGGATGGTGAAGCATTTGTGCCGGTGTTTCATCAGTGGATCCAGCAGCACGCGCTTCCCGACCATCTGCTGATCGATGTGGCCGCGTATCAGCATGTGAAGGAAGGCCCGGGAGTGCTGCTGGTGGCACACGAGGCCAACATCTCTGCCGACTATGACGCTGGAAAATTAGGATTGCTGTACTTTCGCAAGCAACCGCTGGCCGGTGACTTTGTCCAGCGGCTGGGCGTCGTTCTTGGGTACGCCCAGCAATGCGCGAAGGTGCTGGAAGCGGCGATGGCGGGAAAGATCAGCTTCGATTTCAACCATTTCCGATTGCGCATTCACGACCGTCTGCTGGCACCCAACGATGCGGAAACTCTCGCCGCCCTTCGCCCCGCAGTGGAGGCCGCAGCCTCGCAATTCTGGAATGCGGCTCCCAAGCTCGAATCCACCGGCGCGGCCAACGAAATGTTGACGATTCAAGTGGTAAAATCCTGAACTGCCTTTTGCCCCGTCAAACGCTGTTGAGTTTTGAGTTAAAACTGTAAAACATCCCCACTCTCCATCCCGGACCACTTTCTTCCGGGGCGTGCTTGGCTCTATAATGCGCGCGGGATGCCCGGAGTTGATATGGAAGGAGCCCATGTGGCCAAAGTTTCGCCACTTGCTGAGCGTTTGAAGGACGTGCGCCATCGCATTGCCGCCGCCGCCGATAAATCGGGGCGGCAATCCAGCGAGGTGACGATGGTCGCCGTCACCAAATCGGCCGCCCCAGAGCAGGTGCGGGAAATCATCCAGCTTGGTATCGGCGATCTCGGCGAAAGCCGCGTCCAGGTGCTTAC
The DNA here is from genome assembly GCA_038238625.1 of Tepidisphaerales bacterium. Taxonomy (GTDB): domain Bacteria; phylum Planctomycetota; class Phycisphaerae; order Tepidisphaerales; family Tepidisphaeraceae; genus JBBSFP01. Next base: position 10,290 of record JBBSFP010000034.1, on the reverse strand, counting down.
GCAGAAGGTCGCGCAGGTCACTGAATTTTTCCATCGGCGACAAGCCAGCAATGATCCGGAAATCCCAACTCGGCTGCGCTGGCATCTCATCGGTCATCTGCAACGCAATAAGATAAAACCGATTTTGAAGCTGGTCGATCTCATTCACAGCGTCGATTCGCTCCGCCTCGCTGAAGAAATTGATACCCAGGCCGCAAAGCTCGATCGTAAAGTTCCGGTCTTGCTGCAGCTCAATGCCAGTGAAGAAAAAAGCAAGTTTGGCGTTGCCGTCGGTGCGGCCCAGCACTTAGCCGAGCAGATCGACACGATGCCCCACCTCGCTCTGGTGGGTCTGATGACCATGGCTCCGCTTTCAGAAAATCTTGACACCGCCCGCTTTGTTTTCTCACGGACCCGTGAAATTTTTGAAGAAATAAAGTGGCACAAAATCGGGGGCGCTGGGTTTCGCCATCTCAGCATGGGGATGAGCAACGATTTTGAAGTCGCCATCGCCGAGGGAGCAACAATCGTACGGCTTGGCACCGCGCTCTTTGGCCCACGTCCCGAAGGCATGGAAGAGGAAGAAGAGTGAGCAACTCCCCATGCGGAGCCGCCGGGCCGCAAAGGGTTCTGTCATGCCGCAGATTGAAGATCCATTCGATTTTTTTCGATACCTGCTGGGGACAATTGTCACCGTTTATAGCCTGATCGTGATGGCCCAGAGCCTGTGGACTTGGTATGTATGGCTTGCCGGCACCGACCGCTATATCACGGTGATGCGCCGTTACATCATCCTGCATGGCTTGCGGCTGCGCTTTCGCACCTTCTGGGGGGATGTGATTATCACGATTCTTTTGTGCCTGATTTTTTGCGTGCTCTTTCAGGCACATCGGGTGATCTACCAGATCGAAGGCACCCTTCGCGCAGCCGACCACGCACCGGCGATGCACAACCCGACGCATCAATGAGTTATTGCTACAATCCGCACCTTCGATGGAGGCTCAACCAACCCAACCCGATGACCTGAAGCTGTTGCCACCAGGCGACGCCGACTCCGCTACCGTTGCCAGCTCCCCCACGGCGATCGTGCCTGGCATATCGCCGGGCCGGCAGGTGTATGAGCTTCCGCGAGACGAGTTGGACCATCTCGGTGAAGCCTACGGGCTGGAGGTCAAAACCTATCGCGATCGCCCGGCGCTGGTGCGCGCCATCCATGAACGCCGCCAATTGATTGCCAGCCTCGATCGCGAGGTGTTGCTGGATGTGATCCGCTGGGGCAGACGGCCGGTGCCGGTAAATGCAACCAGCGAGCAATTGGCCCAGGAGATTGTGCGTATCCGCTCCATGCGCTTTGCTGGCCTGTCACAGCGCGGGCTGGTGGCCCTGGCAAAACTGCGAGGCGTTGCCATCACCGACGATCAGGATGTCCCCACGCTGATTCGCGCATTAAAAAAACAGGAGGGTGCTTTTGCCCGGATTGGCCGCAAGCGCCGCGCGTTGTTAGGGTCTGTCGTCTCCCGAATGATCGGCGAAGCGCCTTCCTCCGGGAGTTACGAATTTCTTCCGACGCAAATTGACCCGGCAACGGCTTCCGCGGCCGCCGGTCCCGCGCCCCCCCCCCAGCAGCCGAGCATCAAGGAAGAGATCGAAGAATCCGGCTTTTTTGGTGGCATCACCAGCCGAATCAAAAAAACTGCCGATACCTACGTCAATCAAAAACTTGATGAGATCGAAGCGCGTATCGATCGAAAGCTCGATGAGATTGACCGTCGCCTCGCCGAGTGGCGCGACAAGGAGATCGCCAACCGCCTCCGCATATTAAAAATTACGCTCTGGGCCAGCGTGATCGTGGGAACGTTTTCGCTCATTTATTCTTATGTGAAAGTATATTTTTTCCCCGGTCATTGAGATGAGCGAATCGCTGAAGCAAGAATTGGATACCGCGCCGCGGCGCGAATCAAACCTTCGATTTATCTTTCGCGCCCTCAAATATCCCAACTATCGCCTCTTTTTTGTAGGCCAAATCGTCTCGCTCTGCGGCACCTGGTTAACCCTGGTCGCCACCACCTGGCTCGTTTACCGTCTGGCAGCGCAGCGCGACCCGACCACGGCACCACAGACAATGGGCCTCGTGGCCTTCATCGGACAGCTTCCGATGTTTTTACTGGCACCCTTCGGCGGCGTGCTGGCCGATCGCTTCAACCAGCATCGCGTGCTGGTGATCACGCAAACCCTGGCAATGCTGCAGTCGTTCGTACTGGCCTATCTGGCACTCTCCCATCAGATTACCATCGCGCACATCCTGGTGCTGAATTTATTGCAGGGGCTGATCAATGCGATTGACATTCCCAGCCGGCAGGCGTTCGTCGTGAGCATGGTCGAGAATCGCGATGACCTTTCCAATGCAATTGCACTCAACTCCTCCATGGTGCATGGGGCACGGCTCATTGGCCCTGCAATCGCCGGGATTCTTATTTTCTGGTTTCAGGAAGGTGTTTGTTTTTTGATCGATGGCATTAGCTATATCGCGGTGATCGCCGCGCTATTGGCCATGCGGATCACCCCCGTGGTGCGCACGTTGCGCCCCGAGCATCCGCTGCGGGCCTTCAAAGAGGGACTGAAGTATGCTTTTGGATTCAAACCGACCCGCATCCTGTTGCTCTTGTCCGCCATTACCAGCCTGATGCTCGCCAGCCAATCCGTGGCACTGCCGATTTTCGCCGATCAGGTATTGGGGGCACGGCAACATGCGATTGCAACAGAGCCAGTTGCCGGCGATCACGCGGTCGCTTTGCAGCCGCCCGGCAATAAAAGCGGAAACGCACGCGTTTACGGGCTTCTGCTGGGATGCTCGGGTGCCGGGGCATTTCTGGGAAGCCTTTACCTGGCCCGGCGACGAACGGTGCTCGGGTTGGGCCGCGTCATCGTCTGGGCAAATCTTGCCATGGGAGTTGGACTCATCGTCTTCTCTTTTTCGCGCCTGCTCCCGTTGTCCCTTTTCCTGCTGCTGTTCGTCGGGGGCGGAATGGTGGTGCAGATAGCTGCCAGCAACACGATCCTGCAGACGCTCTCCGATGATGACAAGCGCGGACGCCTCATGAGCCTCTTCGCGATGGCTTTTATGGGTATGAGTCCGTTTGGAAGCGTGCTGGGCGGCGAAGCCATCCACTTTATGGGTGCACCACGAACGCTGCTATGCGCCGGTATTGTCTGCCTGATCGCTGGTAGCGCTTTTGCACTTAAACTGCCCGGCATCCGCCCATTGATCCGACCTGTCTACGTCCAGCGCGGCATTATTCTTGAAGTGGCCACCGGAATCGAAACCACTTCGGCGGCAGTCGAAGCTAACCAGGATTGAAGGCCACGCCTATGTGGTGAATCTCGACGGGCGCTTGTATAAACGCTCCTGTGCCGCTGCCGGAATTGCAAGCTACTCTCGCTAACCTGGCCCGGATCGGTACCCTCATTAAAGATCGCGGTTATCGACAAATCTGGCGGTTTGAGTTCGAGAGCAAAGCCTATTACCTGAAATTCTATCGGCGACCGGCCCGCCTCTTGCGCATCGGTCGCCCGAGCCCCGCTTTGCGCGAATTTCAAAGGCTGCAAGCGCTCCAAAAAGCACGCATCCCCGCTCCGCTGGCAGTGGCCGTCATGTCAGGCTTCCGATTGCGTCCGGAGGGTGCTGAGGAGATCGTCGGTGATGCGGTACTGCTGACTGCAATTGAGCCTGCGGTAGCACTGGACCAATACTTCAATCAACTCGAATTGTTGGCCCAGAACGTCCCCGGCCGCCGCATGATCGTCGAGCGTGTGATCCAACTGGTAGAGAAACTCGCCAGCGCGAAACTCGGCCATAGCGACCTGCACCTGGGAAACATGCTGATGCAGGGCGAAAACGTTTTTCTGATCGATGCGTATGCCGTGCGCCTAGGTGGCCTGAAGGCGTCTGACCTGCTGCAGCTTGCGCACAGCGTTGGGCGCTATGCCACTCGCGCCGATCTCCATCGTGGCTGGTTGCGACTGGCCAAGGGGAAGTCGTTACCATCGAACAACCGCATCAGCCGCCGGCAGTGGCGAAAATTCCTGGAACGGGTCACCGGCGAGAATCGCTATTTTGGCCACTTCCACTCCGCAGGGTGGCGTGGGGTGTATTTCAAACATTTCAAGTACCCTTTCCGATGGTCATCCATTAGCCGTTTGAATGTGGAGCAAAGCGATTGGCAAAGGGAATGGCCGGCGCTCCAGGCGCGGCTCGATGCCGATGCCCTCACGGTGCTCAAGCGTAGCCGAAGCGGCGATGTGTTAGCGGGCGAAGTTGTGCTCGCGGGTCGGCCGCTCGAAGTGATTCTAAAGCGTCCGCGGCGACGCTATTGGTATCGCTACCTGAACGAAATTGGCCGCGGGGCTCGTGCGCGGCGAGCGTGGCACAAGGCCTGGAACCTGATCGTCCGCCAAATCCCCACCGCCTGGCCGCTGCTGATGATGGAGAAAACCGTCATGGGGTATGTCACCGACACCGTCATTATCTTTGAGCGTGTCCCGGGCAAGACGTTGGATACCGTTGACCTGAACGCGCTACCCTCCGTAGAACGCGACTCGTTGTTTCGGCGAACCGGGCGCATTTTGCGAAGGATCGAAACCTTCGGGTTCGGGCATTTCGATGCAAAGGCAAGCAATTGGATTGCCGCCCCCGATGACATCCGAGGCGCTACGTCGATCCTGATCGATGTGGACGGCGTTCGGTATCGCTCATGGGTTGCATTGGGAATTCAACGGCTGCTCAAGAGTATGCGCGAGCACACGCAGTATTCGGTGGCTGATTCGATGGCGCTCTGCCAGGGATATGCGCCTTGGGCACGCCTGGTGCGTGAAGGCGATGACGCGAAGGATAATCACGCAGACTCACTACCGAACGAAGAGTGTGAAGCGGAGATTGATCGGGAAGATTCATAATGTCGCGGCAAGCGATCCCAACTGATCCGCGGCGAATATTGCTCATTAAGCCCAGCGCGCTGGGGGATATCGTTCATGCGCTACCGATCCTTAACTTGATCCACCTTCGCTGGCCGACGGCGCAAATCACGTGGCTGGTGACACCAGCATTCGCGGGTCTGTTGCGTGGGCACCCGATGATCAGCGAACTCATGATATTTGACCGAAAACACTACGCGCAAAGCTGGTGGAACCCCAAAGCCATGTTGGATTGGCGACAGTTCAAACGGAGTTTGCGACAATCAAATTTTGACTTGGTGATTGATCTGCAGGGTTTGTTCCGCAGCGGGTTTTTATCTTTTCAGACGGGTGCTGCTTGTCGGGTGGGTTTTGAAGACGCGCGCGAAGGGGGGTGGGTTTTTTATACACATCGCGTGCGGGTGGATACCTGGGATCAACACGCCATTGGCCGGTACTTGAAAATTACCAGGGCGCTGGGCTGCCCGGACGGTCCGATCGAATTTCCGTTCGTGATTGATGATGCTGATCGAGTATCGGTGCGCCAATTGTTGGCGAACATCGGCAATTATGCAGTGCTGCTTCCGGGCACCATCTGGAATACCAAGCGTTGGCCGGTGGAAAGATTCGCGGCTCTCGTGCAACCGTTGCGGCAACAGTTCGGAATGGAGAGCGTGGTTGCCGGGGGGCCTGCCGATGGGGCATTAGGCCGACAAATTCCCGGTGTTGATTTGACCGGCAAAACCAATCTGCGCCAGCTGGTCGCGCTGTTGGAGGGAGCAGCGCTGGTCATTGCCAACGACAGCGGCCCAATGCACATTGCCGCCGCCCTGGGCCGGCCGCTGGTGACCGTTTTCGGCCCGACCAACCCGCTGCGCAATGGCCCCTATGGCCGCGAGGACTGCGTGGTTCGCACTGATATTCCCTGCAGCCCGTGTTACTCGCGAACATGCCGGCACCACAGCTGCATGCGGTGGATGATGATCGAAACCGTGTTGCAGGCAGCCCGCAGGCAACTTGGTGCCGTGCCGCTTCCTCGCTGATCAATCCTTGACGCCGATTTCGTAGTGCCCATTAAGGATCGCCCCTGCTGGCACCACCATGCTGGGGGCCGTTACATCGCCCACTATTTCCCCTTCGGGACTCATGAAAATAGTGCCTCGGCTGATAATTTTCCCCTTCACCTTGCCGCGGACGATCAGCCCGCCGCAAAGAATGGTATCGGTGACCACGCTCCCCTTTTTTTCAACCGTGATAACACCGACGGTCTCGATCGATCGCCGGGCTTCATAGGTCTTAATACGCGTGTCTTCCAGACGGAGTGCTTTATGGCAGAATCGGCAGGTGATCGTCATCGCCTTGCGGCCGACCTCCTGCGGTTTGTTGCAATAGAGACAGACGATCGTCTGGCGATCGAGCGGGTTCGGAGATGGCAGGTCGACCGCCATATTTATTGAGTGAACGGCGGTAAACGTCTCATTTTACAGGTTGCGCCTGCGGTACTGGAGCAGTTACGTTCGGGCGAGCGCCTGGAACACCCGGCGGGCGGTTGTTACCCCCCTTGACGGCCTCGGGGCCCACGGTCACATGTCCGTTGAATTGTGCGCCTTCATCCACCACCAGCTTGGCGGCCCGCAAATCCCCTTCGTAGCGGGCGCTCTGCTTGAGTTCGATTCGATCGGCAGCCATCAGGTTGCCATGCACTTCCCCTTCAACGACCAGGGCACCTGCTTCCACATCGGCCTGCAACTTGGCTTCGCGTGTTACATGCACCCGCCCCGGGGTGTTGATCTTGCCCTCGAAATGCCCCTGCAGGCGCATCCCCTTTTCAAAACTCAATTCGCCCTTGAAGCGGGCATCGGGCCCAAGCACGGTGGAGAATTCGGTGTTCTGACCTGGTTGTTCTGCCATGGGTGCCTCCTGCAAGGGGTTTAATACATTCGTTCGATCGAGGCAGATTATACCTGCTGCGACAGAAGCGACAAATTCTCAGGCTGGCGAGTGTGAGCGGGAATACGCCACTCGCCCGCCCACGTGCTTCTTGACTTCCTCACGTCAGCAGCGCGAATCTCTCATTCCAGGCGGACTATTAGGCGGCATCAACAAATGCAACATCAGCGGAGAAAACGACGTTCAAGAGACCATCGCCCTTCCCACCTCTCGCCCCGGCGGATACAAACTCACGCCATGCCGTTCGACAAAAAACATTCAATACAGGCAATGCTTGATTGCGGCGTGGTGGCGGTGATCCGCGCTCCCTCGACGGATGTGTTGCCCTTCATTGCTGATGCCCTGATTGCGGGAGGTGTCATCAATATTGAAGTGACGATGAGCACCCCCGACGCCATCGCGGGGATCGAAGTGCTGACCGGGCACCTGGGCGATAAAGTGGTAATCGGTGTGGGAACCGTTCTGGATGTGGCCACCGCGCGGGAAGCGATTTCCGCCGGGGCGGCGTTTGTGGTCTCGCCGATGTTTGATGCGGAAATCGTGGCGGCAACGCTGGCTCTGGAGCGCATCAGCATGCCCGGTGCCTACACACCCACAGAAATTGTTCACGCCGCAAAAGCCGGCGCAGACATCGTGAAAGTGTTTCCCGCCACAACGCTGGGGCCGGGATATTTCAAAGATCTGCTGGCCCCGCTGCCGCACCTGAAGCTCACGCCCACCGGGGGCGTAGATGCAACCAATGCCGGAGAATGGATCAAGGCCGGCGCGGTGTGCGTCGGGGCGGGATCGTCGCTGGTGAGCAAAACAGCGATCAGCAAAAAAGACTGGCCGGCCATCACCGCCAGCGCCCGGGCGTTTGTCGAGGCGGTACGATCGGCGCGTTTTAAAGAGTGAAAGGTAGCCTCATGGCAGATCATACACCCGTGCTGATTGTAGGTGCAGGTGGTCATGCGCGCGTGGTGCTCGATCTGCTTCGCCGCGTGGGCCGATACGAGCCTGCCGGATTTATTGATGCCGATCCCGCGATGGCCAATACCCTGATCGCCGGTTTGAAAGTATTTGGGGCTTTCAATCAGCTTCCGCATGTGGTGCGACTGGGGATCAAACACGCCATTGTCGCTATTGGCGATAACCGGACACGCGCCGGCTATGCCCAGAAACTGGCCGGGGCTGGGGTCGAATGTATCCAGGCAATTCATCCGGCTGCAGTGATCAGTGACACCGCGCAGATCGGTCGCAATGTAGTGATCTGTGCCGGTGCCATCGTGGGGCCTGATGCCGTGATTGGAGATTCAGTACTAATCAACCACGGCGCGATCGTCGAGCACGAATGCAGCATTGGCCAGGCCGCTCATATTGCGCCGGGGGCAAAGCTGGCAGGCCGGGTGCGGGTGGGGGATTTTGCATTTATTGGTTTGGGCGCGTCGGTGATTCAATGCCTGCAGATTGGGGAAGGGGCAGTCATTGGTGCGGGGGCCGTGGTCATTCGTGATGTCGCGCCCCAAACCACGGTTGTGGGCGTTCCGGCATTGCCCATGCGGCGCGCATAAATCGTCCTTATGTTTCACCAAACTCCCGGCACCCCTATTATTGCGATATGCGTTGGATCATCGGTGACATACATGGCATGCTGCGGCCATTGTCTGCGCTTGTAGAAGAAGTTCTTCGCCGAGATCGCGACGCCCAGTTGCTCTTTTCCGGCGACTATGTGAACCGGGGTGCTGATTCGCGCGGCGTGATCGAATTTCTCATCAATCTGCCCAATGCCCGCTTCGTTCGCGGCAACCATGACGACATTTTCGACCAGGTACTGCACGGGCAGTGTTTTGCCGAAAACGCCACCCGCGAAGACCGCATCATGGCATTTCAGTGGTTCATGCGCTACGGGCTGGATGCGACATTCATCAGCTACGGCGCTGACATCGCTTATCTTGACCACTTGGCCGATCATCCAACGATTGAAAAGCTCGACGCCCTGGTGCAATGGATTCCGCCCACGCACCGGCATTTCATCCGCACCCTGCCGCCGACGATTGATTTCGATGACATTTTCATAGTGCATGGGAAGTGGGATCCGATAGTACCGGTGGATTCACCCAGTCTGACCAGCCGCCTGGAAAACGATGTGGAATTGCGTCATAGCCTGCTCTGGGGGCGTTACAACGAAGACGAAATCTTGAGCAGCAAGGCCTGGAACCGCGAGGGGTTTTTCGGTCACACACCGGTTACAAATTATGGGCTGCGCGAAGAACGCGCGATGAATGCAGCCACTTCTGATTCTGCCAGAGATACCGAGCAAAGGATTGATGCCGACAATCATTGGAATCTTCTTCCCATTGCCGGCAATCGCATGACCCTACTCGACACCGCTGCGGCGTTGGGATTCAACGGAAGGCTCACCGCGTTCTGCGTCGAAACGCGGCAATATGTGCAGACAACCCATTTCGGCGAACTATTGCCGGCCGGGGTGTAAATACGATGCCGCAGCTTGCATCGCACGGACTTGAGGTTGCGTTACTGCAGCCGCAGATTGCGCCGAACACCGGTAACATCGCGCGGCTGTGCGTCGCCACTAATACGCAGTTGCACTTGATTCGCCCGATGGGGTTTGTCATCAGCGACAAAATGCTCCGCCGCAGCGCGATGGATTACTGGGCACGGCTGCGATTAACCGTGCACGATGACAGCGATTCCTTCTTTGCAGATATAGCTTCGCGGCGGTACTGGCTCTTCAGCACCAAGGGGACGAAATCTCACTGGCATGCGGAATTCGCGGACGGGGATTTTTTGATTTTTGGGAACGAATCGCACGGGATTGCGCAGTCAATCCTGACCAAGCACGCCGACCGTACACTCCGTATTCCGCAGGCCCCGGCAGAACGGTGTTTGAACGTTTCGACCGCAGTGGGCATCGGCTTATATGAAGCGCTACGGCAGGTGGGTGCGGATACCTGAGGATCGGACTCCCTGGACTTTGCTCCCGAGCAGAGGGGCCGGATTTTCAACTGCGCTTGATACCCTGCGTGAACGGTTGATAATCAAGCTGAAATGAAACGTCCGGCGATATTCTTTGATCGTGACAACACGCTCGTCGTAAGCGACGGATACTTGGGGGACCCGGCACGCGTAGTGCTCATGAGCGGCGCGGCCAACGCCATTGCCCGGGCCCGGGAGCTTGGTTTTGCGGTTGTCACTTTTTCTAACCAGAGTGGTGTGGCGCGCGGGCTGTTCGACGAAGATGCGGTGCACGATGTTAATGCCCGCATGGAAGAGATGCTGCGGGAAGAGAATCCCGCCGCCATTATAGATCGTCACGAGTTTTGCCCCTTTCATCCGCGCGGGACGATCGAGCACTACCGTCAGGAAAGTGAGATGCGCAAGCCCAGCCCGGGGATGATCCTCAATGCCGCC
>JBBSFP010000033.1:0-12113 GCA_038238625.1 Tepidisphaerales bacterium | reverse complement strand
TGCGATTCGGAATCCACCCACCCGCTGCCCCTTTGAAGAAACCATAAAGTGATGTTCCCCATGCTACTCGCCAAAGTGAGATCATCAGTCGCGCCATAGCCGCTGTCGCATACATTCCCACACTGATGGCTAAGGCCATATAACTTCCCGCCAAAGCCCGAAATACCCATTTGTTCAAGCCTTCAAGATCAAATTTGAAACCGAATATCGCGACGCCAAGACCCATGACACCGGGCACCCATCCCATGCATTTCATGAGGGCCTGAGCCGTGCGGCGATCGTTGACTTGTATTGCCAATGATCTAAGCCAGGCATAAAGCAGCGCTGCCGGTACAGCCTCACCCAGCAGGAGGGACAAGCTCACGACCCAGCGCCCATCGATATCTGCCGCGACATAGATAGGGGTGAGGACTACAAATACCCCGGCGCAGGTGCCAATTGCAATCGTTGCGTACCAGCGTGTCAGTCGGCGTAACGAGAAGGTCGACTCATGGCGATCGGCTACCACCGCAGGCTCAGTGATTAACCAAAGCGCCAGCAATCCGCCCAGCCCGGCCATGAACCCGGCGACCCCCCATTCCCCGGGCCGGCCGTTGATGAACCGCTCGATCATCGCCCCCACCGGGACTTTCGGGGCCGGTACGTTGATGGCCGCCAGGGTCAGCGCGCCCATGTCTTCGACGAACGTGACCCGCATGCCGTTAATCCAGCAGTAGATCAACAGCACCAGCCCGACGGCGACCAGCCGCCAGCGCGTACGCTCGGCAACGGTCTGGGGTAATCGATTTTCAAGCGGCCGATCGCCGGAGACAAGTTCCGGGGGGGCCGCGCCGCATTCGGGGCAGCGCCCTTCCGCCGGAAGCCCGGTGCGCGGATACCCGCAGGCGTCGCAGACGAATGTTGAAAGTTCATCGACCGGCATGGGCAAGTCCTCCATGACTTGAGCCGGCCAGTGTGACAGCGGGCCTGCCAATTGTCGAGCGAATGGGAAGCTGCACCCTCGCCGGGCGCGTAAACACCCGCGGGCCCAGGTTTGCACCTGGGCCCGCGGGGTTTAATTCTCAACTACAAAGGGATCGTTCCATCCTCAGAGCCAGCTCAAATCAAGAGCTGGAACTGCAGGCGGGCGATGATCTCGTTGTGGCTGTTGGCGAGGATTCCCGCGCCATCGTCTGCCACGGGGCTGCCGTTGGGCAGGTACACCACGTCGAAGGTGAACTTGGCCTTGTGATCATGCCAGTAATAGTTCACGCCCGCGGTGATGTCATGCACATTGCGCTTCGAACCGGCCGCGATGTCGCGAACGTCAAAGTGAATGTATTCGTACCGGGCAAAGGGTTCCCAGTTACCCAGCGTGTACGACACTTGACCGAGGATCGAGCTGTCGTAGCTGCTGTGGCCACCGAAGACCACACCCGAGCGGTTGTAGCGACCGAGGTAAGCAGCGTACACCGCCAGCGGGCCGGTGTTGTACTGCACATCGGCTGCGCCAATGATGGTGGAGTTGTGACCGGCTTCGGTGTAATCGCCACCGATCGCCGCCACCAGCAGATCGCGGTGCTTCATGCCATGGCTGGCCATCTGGCTGTAGTCGCTCCAGTCACCAAAGAACTTGTATTCAAAACGGCCTGATGCGCCGTAGTTGGCCGGGCTGCCGTTTTGCGGGAAGTCCTCGAAATTGGTGTTGTTGCTGCGCAGGCCATCGGTGAAGGCCAGGTACGCATGCATGTTTTCGGTACTATAAGAGCCCTGGATGGCCTGGATGAAGGCATCACCACCGAGGAAGATATCCGACTGCAGCGAGCGCTCCGCAGCCACCTGGTTCTTGCTGGAGACGATCTGCTCGTGCAAAACCGAATCCTTGATCTGGCCGACCTTCACACCGAAGGGGGTGTTGTGGAAATTGTATTGAGCCCAGGCTTCTTCGAGCACCGGCACACCGCCGTTGCCCAGCCCGACGGTTCCCAGCGTGCCACCGGTGGGGTCGGTGACATTGCCCTTGCTGCTGCCACGATTGGTGGCCCAGTTCACCAGGAACGTGAGGTCCTTACCGAAGAGGTTTCCGTCAACACCGAACTTCATGCGGCGAAGCTCGATGCCGTTTTCGGTGATGGTGGACCCGTTGGCCTTGGCTTTTTCGCGATAGTTGGTGACATCGCGGACCTGCATCTGCAACCAGGGGTGCAGCATGAAGGCGCCGTCTTCGCTTTGAATGACAAATCCCTTGCTGGTGTAGCCAGCGGAAAAACCGGTGGAGGGATCGAGCAGCATGGAGCGGCGATTGGCATCGCTCAGCACATGGCTGACGACGTTATCGACGTCCTGCTGAGAATACGTCTGGGCCGCAGGGCGATCCCTCAGATCCTGAACCTGCGTTTGCAGGGTCTTGATCTGCTGCTGGAGATCGGAGACCGACGGGTCTGCGGCCATCGCGGAGCTGGTGGCCATACCGAGACCCGCAGCCGCGGCGATTGCCAGAATATAACGCTTGGTAACCTTCAACATGATGCTATTCTCCTTCCCAAATTCTTGGGAAAAATGAGTGCGTCGCTGCCGTTCGAAGCCAGGCTGTTGCCGCCGCCTGGGATGCTTGCTCCGCGTCCCGACGAACCTTCGGGTTCGTGACGAACCTTCGGGTTCGTCCTGACATGGCGCGGCAGGCGTTGAACGAGCAGTGAGTCGCCTGATCCTTGTTATGCAAAACCAGTAAATACAACCAAACTACAACCGTCTGCATCTTTCCGTGCCATCCGCAACCGTTTCCGATTGCGTGTCACGCGGGGCCTTTGCTCAAAAGGATCCGCAAACGGCCTTACCCAAACACCGTCGGTAATGCCGTTCAGACCCGAATCGCGATTGCGTGCACTTGCAACCGCTGAGCGCCTTTCCACGCGCTCATTTTCCAACCGTGCCCCGTCCCCACCGTTTTTCCCCGCATGCTTCTCCGAGCAAACTGGTTGAAACGATGGTTCATTCTGCTTTTTCCCATCGTCGCATCCGTGCTGATTTGTTGAATATTCTAAGACGCGCGCACCCTCGGATTCGAGGCCTCGCCGCGCCAGGGAAAGGCCAAGCCCGATAATGTCGTAAATGAATCCCGGCCAGTGCGTATCGGTGTCATTGAATCCAAAAAAAAGCGCCCGGAAAAAAATTCCGGGCGCTTGCTTAAGTTGATATCAAAATTCGACGGGCCAAATGCCACGAATTGATGCTGCTATGCCACCACCAGCACCTGATTACGAAGCGGAGGTCACATAAGGTAACAGCGCCATGTAACGCGACCGCTTAATGGCGCGGCTGAGCATACGCTGCTCCATGGCGCTGGCACCCGTGCGCTTGCGCGAGGGGATTTTGCCGTTCCCGCTGAACGTCTTCTTGATCGTCTCGGTGTCTTTATAGTCAACGAATTCAACCCCCGAGGTGCTAAAGCGGGTGACCTTGATCTTCGGGCGATTGAAGGTCTGGAACTTGTCGGTTTTCTCTCGCCGCTCACGGCGGGGCTGTTGTCGGGACATCGGTTACTGCTCCTGAGGATGAAACTTTTCAAAAATCGAAAGGGGGTATTGTAGCGAGCAACTGGGTTTATGCAATTCGAGTGGAAGCCGAAAAAATCGCTGCCCCCGAACAGGCCCTCGGCATGAAGTGCAGCCAGTGCCCCACTGGCTGGAACCCGTGCTTCGCAACCCCCGTTGGGGGCACCGGCGGCACCGATTCCCCCGCGCCATTCAGGCAACCCGCGCCGTTGACCCCTGCGATGGCAGGGCCTTACGCGCGATTTTTACATCGTATAAATTGCGGTCGGCAAGGGCCACCATTTGGGCGGCGTTGGCATCGCGGCCAAGCTCCGCCAGGTCCACCATCCCGATCGACATTCGAGGCGGAGGGGTTACGCGCAGGGTCTTACCCAGCGCCTCCACCAGGGATCCCAACCGCCCGGCCAACAGCTCCGCCCCGCGCAACGGCGTTTTGGGAAGGATCACGCAGAATTCATCACCCCCGAAGCGAAAAGGCAAATCCGCATCCCGCACCGTCGAGCGAAGCAGTTGCCCGATGCTGCGCAGCAGCTCATCCCCGGCGGCGTGGCCCAGAGTATCGTTCACCTGCTTAAAGTAATCAACGTCGATCATCATCAAGGTCAACGACGAATTTTCAGCCCGTGCCCGCAGCACCAGATCAGGCAGGCACTGATCAAACATCCGCCGATTGTAGACCCCCGTGAGGGCATCGCGTGTCACCTGGTGTCGCAGGGTACCGAGCGAACGCTCCAGCGCATCAGTGCGGTTGGCAACCCGCTGCGACATCTCTTGCTGCAGCAATGCCAGATCCATCTTTGCCAGACGCAGGTCGCGAAACAGCGCCCGCACATCCTCGGCCAGGGGTGTGAGGCACCCACCCACTTTCGCAAGGTCGTCCATCGGTACCTGGCCCTCCCGCACCCGCCGCAGGGTATCGCGCAATTGCCGCATCGGGGCGCTCCACTGCGACCAACGGTGCACGATGATCAACAGGCTCCCGATCAAACCGCCCCCAGCCAGCATCAGCGGGAAAGTCCAATCAATGTGCAGGGAGGTGTCATCGATCCGCAGCCGTCCCTGACGGATCGCAACCAGCATGACCGTGGCCAAGCAGATCAGCATCGCCGCCAAAGCGGGCCAGGCGCTGCTGGAGCGATACCAGCGTAGTTGCCGGGCCATTAACGGTGGGGAAATGACGAAATTCTCGCGCGGCGGTTCGGTGGCGGGCCTGGCAGGGTGAGGGGGATCGAGCCTGGGTTCAGTCATTTCCGATTAACGCTCGCTTGTAAATAGCAGGATTTCATAGGTCTCATCGGTTCTAGCGAGGGTTTAATTGAGAAGGTGGGGGCGCGGAACGTAACTATGTGCCGGGTGTGCTGATAAGTTCACGCAAACCCTCGGCCATCCGCTGCGCGACCGGCTGCCAGTCGAACAATTCTGCCTGTCGAAACAACCGCGCTGTCGGATACCAAACAGAAGACTGCCCGTCCGATAACCATTGCCAACTAGAGCATACGCACAGCGGCACCCATAGCGGTTTACCCATGGCCCCCGCCAGGTGCGCCGGGGCGGAATCAATGCTGATCACTAAGTCGAGGTTGGCAATCACGGCGGCGGTGTCGGCGAAATCGCGCAGTTGAGCGGCGATGGGAACGAGCCTCATCCCCGGGGGTGGCTGCTCGGCCTCCAGCCCGGACCCTTCCTTTTCCAGACTGTAGAACACCACGCCCGGCACGTCGGCGAGCGGCGCAAAAGCACGCAGCGGCATCGAGCGAAACGGGTTGTCATCCTGCATGGGATTACCCGACCAGGCCAGCCCCACGCGGAAGCTTCGCCCTGCTTTGACAGACCGATGGCCCCCAGCCTGCCCCCCAGTCGTGGCGCTTGTCGCACCCGGCGCAAGGCTGGATTCCATCTCACCCATGCGCGCGCCCCACTGCCCGATCAGCCCCGCATCGGCACTGATGTAGGGCACCTGCCCAGGCACGCAGTCCGGCCGGGTGCCAAACACACGCGGGGCGCTGAGCATGGGTAGCTGGTAGTCAATGGTTCCGGCCTCCAGCGGCGCGGCGACCACGGCGCTCACACCCGGCATGCGGGCAAGCAATCGTGCCAGCGCCTCCTGGCAACGCACGACCACGCGCAGCCCGCGCTCGGCGATCAGTGGAAGGTAGCGCGATGCCAGCAGCGTGTCGCCGTAGCCTTGTTCACCAAAAAGCAGGATGGTTTTGCCGCTTGTCTTACTGCCATCCCACCAGGGGTACACCAGGGCTTTGTGGTCGCTGCCAATGCGGGAATCGAGCCACCGCCATTCGTATTCGTACCATCCCTCGTCCCATTGCCCCACATGCAGCAGTTGCACCGCCAGCGAAATGTGCAGCCCTGAATTGGAGGGATCGAGTTCGATGCCGCGCCGGGCGGCGGCGATGGCGCGCGGCATATTGCGCAATCGCTCCAGCGTCGCGCTCATATGCCCATGAATCGCGCCCATGTCGGGGGCCTGGGCAGCCAGAAATTCCAGCAGTTCCAGGGAGCGGCTAAAGTTTCCCAGGAACCGTTCGACGATGGCAAGGCCGATGAACGCGCGTCCGTTATCCGGCTCGCAGTCGATGCTCCAGCGCATCAGATCGCCCGCCGCCTTCAGATTGCGTGCATTCAGCGCCATCGTACCCATCAGATAAAACGCGCGGGCGGAACGGGGCACCACGCCCAGCACGCGCCGGCACAGCGCCTCCGCCGGCGCGGGGCGGCCGATGTCGATATTCGCCTGGGCAAGGTCAAGCGCCTGCTCGCAGGAAATCGGCACCACCGCCGCGGCAACCGGTGGCATGCCGGGTGGCCATTCGGTGACCAGGATTGGCACGGTCGGTTGCAACACCATGGTGATCAGATGTTAAATCGCCGCAGGGGACGGCGCTGCAGTGGAATTCGCTTGGGGGTGCGAGAGTTCCCGCTCGCGCAGCAGGGCGCGTAGTGCCTCGGCCACATCGGCGATGACCGGTCCCCATTCGTACAGTTTCTGTTGCCGGAACAACCGTGCGGTTGGATACCAGGGGGAATCGTTGCGTCCGATGAGCCATTGCCAGGCGTTGCAGGTACAGATCAGCACCCAGGTGGGCCGCGCCAGGGCACCGCTCAGATGCGCGGGGGATGAATCGATGGTGATGATCAAATCGAGGTTCATCATCAGGGCGGCAGTGTCGCCGAAAGAATCCAACTGCTCGGCAACGTTGATGAAGGGCAAGCCGGGGGGGGGATCATTGGCTTCCAGCCCGGCATCGCCTTTTTGCAGGCCATAGAAAATGACCCCGGGAATACCGACCAGCGGCGCGAAGTCAGCCAGGTGCAGGGAGCGATAATTGTTGTCGTCCTGGCGGGGGTTTCCGCACCACGCCAGGCCCACGCGCAGGGGAGCGGACGCATTTGGGAGGGGAGCGGGCGCATTGTCGACCGGGGCGGGCTTCGCTTCTGACCGGACCGATCTAAAATCGCGCTCGGCATCGGTCAGTTTACCGCCCCAAATCCGGGTCAATCCCGGTTCGGCGGTCATGTAGGGCACACGGTTTTGCGCCACCTCGGGCGAGGTGGCATATAAGCGCATGATGCTCATCAGAGGCAACTGCCAATGAAAGGGCCCGGTTTCCTCGATGTTGATCCCCGCCTTCGCCACGCCCTCGCATCGCCGCACCATCGGCAGCACCGCTTCCTGGCATCCGACCACCACGCGCAGGCCCATCTCGACAGCGCGGCTGGCGTAACGAACCGCCATGAAGGTGTCGCCCATTCCCTGCTCGGCGGTGAGCAACAGCGTCTGCCCGGGGGCTGCCTGCCCATCCCACCACGGCTGTTTGAAATCATGCTTGGAATCTTTCATGCGCCCGTCGAACCAGCGCCATTCGTATTCATACCACCCCTGCTCATAGTCGCCGACCATCAGCAGTTGCGTGGCGCGCGTGACATGAAACGACGGCTGCGTCGGGCGCAGCGCAATGGCCTTGGCACCGGTCGCCAGCGCCTCGGGCATCATTCGCATCTTCTCGTAAGCCGTGGAAAGGTGGTCGTACGCCTCGGGGCATTGGGGCCAGTGACGGGTGATCTCCAGCAGCATCTCGGCGGCACGCTCAAACTCCCCCTCGTAGCGAATCGCCGCCGCATAACCGACACGGTATTCCGGTACGCGTGGATCAAGGTTGATGGCAACTTCCATCAACTCCTTGGCCAATGATCTTTGTAAATTGTAGAGCGCGATGACGGCGAGGATGAAGAACGCCCGCGCATGGTGGGGCTGCTGGGCCAGCACCTGGCGGGCGACCTGCTCGGCCTCGGCGAACTGCCGATTATCACATTGCCGCGCCGCGAGTTCGACGGCTTCGTCGATGGTCATGGGATCCCACGCCGGTTATGTCACCGGGACAAACCCCTTCGTATGAAGGCACTGCTCAAGAATGTACTACTCACGAATGCACTGCTCAGGGTCGCGCCATACCGACCAGTTCCACTTCGAAAATGAGCGTGGCATTTTTGGGAATAGCATCGCCGCGCCCTTCGGCACCGTACGCCAGCGCCGGGGGGATAACCAATCGGCGTTTTTCTCCGACGGTCATGCCGACGATCCCTTCGTCCCACCCGGTGATGACCTTCTTGGCTCCCACCTGAAATTGCAATGGCCCGCGATCGGCGTGATCGTGGGATGAATCAAACTTGGTCCCGTTTTCCAAGGTCCCGGTGTAGTGAACCCAGACCACATCCCCAACCCGCACCTGCGGCGAGCCGGCCTGCAGGCGAACCATTTTCAACCCATCGGGCAACATGGTCTCAGCCTGCTGCGTGGTGGCGAGGTCCGGAAGCGACATGGCTTCAGCGGATGCCTGCGTCATTGGCGCGACGATGGCCGGTTGCGTGGCCGCCATGGGTTGCGTGGCCGCAGTGGTCTGTGTAGATGGCGGGGTGGCCGGTTGCCCCATCGACTGCTTCGCCCCCCATCCAATTCCACCAAATGCCAGCCCCATTCCCAGATATATAGACCATTTTGCGATGCGCGGTGCGAACATGATGCTCTTCCTTTCAAGGTTTGATTCAGCAACGCAAGAATATAGACGGGGGGCGCGGCGTTGCCAACTTGCAGCGGTGAGTTTAAGAGAGGCTGGCGAAGGGGCCGACGTGATCAGCAGACAGGCGTAAGGAAAATTTTACGCTACGTTCTGCGGCGTGCTGCGCGGGGCGCCTTGCAGGGCGCGCTGAACTTCTTCCATCAGCTTTGCGACCTTGAAGGGTTTGAACAACACCGCCTGCAGCCCTTCCTGGCTGGCGCGCACGATGCTGTGATTCGGGTCGTAACCAAAGCCAGTCATGAGAATCACGGGTGTGGCGGCGTTTTGCTTGTGCGCGGCGCTAAAGACATCATACCCGCTCTTGTCGGGCATCTTGATGTCACTGATCACCAGGTGAAATGACTGCTTACCCAGCTCGATAATCGCCTCGGCACCGTTGGAGACAGCCGTTACTTCGGCGCGGTATTTTCGCAAAATATCCTGGATCGTCGTCCGCAGATTCTCCTCATCATCTGCCACCAGAATATGCGCCCCCGCAATGATCGTGTCTTCTTTGATCTCAACTTCGTTCACGCCCAGGAGGTTCTGCGGCCCCTCGGCAGCCTGGCGCAGGGACCGGCGGATCATCCCCACGTTGTCCAGAATCTGTTGCAGTTTCTGCCGAAGCTCATCATTCCCGATGAATTCTTCGACCAATGCGGTGGCATCGGAGGCAATGTCATTCAGGGGCCCGGCCACCTCGCTGCAAACGTCGTCCGCCACCTTATGGCTGGTCGACACCCGTTCCCCCACCATGAGATCAAGAATGTTAAGCGCCATCGCGACGTAGCGCCCGAAAATCTCGGCGAACTGGCGATCATCCTCATTGAATGCAGCCCGCTGGCGGCTTTCGATATTGAAAACACCGATCACCTTATCGTGCAACCGCAAGGGCACCGTGAGGCTGCTGCGCGCCTGATCGAGGCCCTGCACATACCGCGGATCGCGCTCCACATCGGGGCAGATGTAGCTGCGACCGGTGGCGGCGACAAAACCGCTGATCCCGTTCCCCTCCGTGCGCGCTGCCAGCTCTACTTCCATCGCTTCATTGGGCAGCCCAACGCAGATGACCAGCTCCAACTTGCCGCTGCGGCAATCCAGCAGGCGGATGGCAAAATGATCAAAGTGCATCAAGTCGCGCGTGAATCCGATGATCTTGTCTTCCAGCAATTTCAGCCGCTGACCGACGTTCATCTTGCTCATCGTGTCGGCTTCGAGACGAACCAGTTCGCTGCCGGCTTTATCGATGGCGTCGATCTTTTGTTGCAGCCGCCGCGTACCGGTTGCGTCCCAGATCACCGCCACCACCTGCACCACCTGCCCCGCCGGCGAAATCACCGGACTGGCGATCATTTCCAGGAACTGCTGCTCTTCAATATTCAGGGAATAGCGCTTGGAACGATTGAAGGTGGCGAGGCTTTCAGTAGCGTTAACGGCGGGGGAGACTTGCGTATTAAACAGCTCGAATGCTTCCTGACAGGTGCGGCGAATCTTTTCATGAACCCGCGCCGGCCAGGCCTGCATCTTTTTATTCATCCAGTTGCAGCGGGCTTCCCCATCGACGATGCAAACCCCTTCGCCGATCGTGTTCAAAATCAGGTTCGCCTGCTGAGATACCAGCGCACGCTCCAGCGGAAGAAAGTCGGCTGAGTCGGCGAAGATGGCGTCGAAGTGGTCGTGACGCAGCGCTTCAATCGCCGCATCAATCGAGCTGGCGTCCGTCACCTCGCTGGAGGCGCGAAGGGTGGACACAAGCTCGGCGTTGGCCACTGACTGGCCCGTGAGAAGGAGAACTTTGCTGCGACACCCTTCCAAGATGAATTCACCACCAATTAGCTGGGGCAACTACCAAAAGTCTCGTCCGATCAGCTGCCCACGTCAACCATCAAATTCGGGCATTGCGTTGCGGGTTTGGTACTCATCGGCCGATCTATCATACGTCGATGAATCGTTATAGGTCGAATTTCTCGTCGGAAAATTGCTTTTTGCCCTGATGGAACCCACAGGCCCTCGTGCATCGGCCGAAACGGCATTTCTGTCCGAATATCTCATAACGATCCCGTATCTGTCTCTTGAAGAGCAGCAATCGCGGTTTTTACATCCTTGATCCGGTCGTCCCCAGCCTCGCGCTCGATGCACAAAGGGCCTCGGTAGCCAACCCTTTGGAGCGCCAGCAAAAACGCCGACGCACCTACTTCGCCGGTCCCGAAGGGCACCTCGCGTCCCCAGGTTTCCCCAGGATGATCGGACACGATCGCATCTTTTACATGCACATGCTGAATGCGTCCCGCCAAAATTTCGATTGCCTCCATCGGGTCACCCGATGCGTACAGCAGCATGTTGGCGGGGTCAAAATTCACCCCGAGATTCTTGCGGCCGACATCGTCTAAAAACTGGTTGAGCGTCCAGGCATCTTCCTGCCCGGTCTCCATCAACGCCGTGATCTGATGCACTGCAAACACGTCAGCCACCCGCGCGGTGCGCTCCACCATGACGGCATACATCATATCGGTTGTCTCGGGAATGAAACCGCAATGGAAGGTGACCCGCGAAAGCCCCAGTTCCCTCGCCAGCTGCGCGGCATTTTGCACCAGGGCGAGGTTCTGTTCCCAGCGGTCATCGGGCCGCAACCCGCCGGTGGCATGGATGGTTGCCATCGTGGAATAGTCTTCACCGGGAAAGGCGATCATCCCGGCCGTGAGCGACAGGCCGCTCTCTCGCCAGACCGCCAGCTCCTGCTCGCGCTTTACCCCGGTGATATTGAGCAGGGGTTCGATTGCCAACTGCACATGCTCAAGCCCGGTAGCGCGCACTTTGCTCACCAGGTCGCGCATGTCCGACGGCTTGAGCGACCAACTGCAAACCCCGATAAGGTGTGGCCCGATTTTCATGGATGGCCCCCTTCTGGTGTTACCTCTGACACCTCGTAGCGCAACCAGCGCTCGCGCATCCAGCGAACCGCCAGCAAATCGATAAACGCCCGCAGCGCGCGGTTGCGCAGCCCATATTTTGCCGTACCGGCAAAGCGCGGTGAATGCTTCACCGGCACCTCCAGCACCTTAAACCCGCGCAGCTTCACCAGCGTCGGGAAAAACCGGTGCATCCCCGCGTACAACTGCATCCCCTGCAGGCATTCCCGGCGATAAAGCTTCAAACTGCTGGCCGAATCATTAATGGTTTCTTTGCTCAGTGAGTTGCGCACGCGGTTGGCGATGCGAGTTTGGAGCTTGCGAAAGTTGGAATCCTGCCGATCTTTTCGCCAGCCGGTGATCATGTCATACCGTTGTCCATCGGGGGCACGATCGAGCATGGGGATCAGCCGGGGAATTTCTTCTGGATCGTTTTGCAGATCGGCGTCGATGGTGGCGATGATCGGGGCGCGCGCAGCGCGAAATCCCGCTTCAAACGCAGCGCTCTGCCCGCCATTACGCCCCATGCGCAGCACGCGCAAAAAGGGGTATTGCTTCATCCCCTCGGCGAGCAGGCGCGGCGTATCATCGGTGGACCC
>JBBSFP010000032.1:0-12156 GCA_038238625.1 Tepidisphaerales bacterium | reverse complement strand
GGAATCGTTGAAGGTCCACTGGTCCATCAGATGGCTGGCGTCAAAATCTTTCACCTTCCAGTCGGAAAGCTTCTCGCGGATGTCGTTGTAGCCAATCCACTGACGGCGGTCGGGAACATTGCCATCGCCGTAGATTTCCTTGAGCCACGCCCGGTAGGCGTCGGTGTCATCGGTGACACACCACATGCACGGGTGCACGAAGTGCCCCCAGCTGATCTCATCGTCCAGCGCGTACGCCTGCCGCAGCGACGATTCCTTCATGGTGCCGATGTACTCCTGGAGCTTGCCCTGCAGCCGATCTTTCATGGCCGCATTAACCGGGCGCACGCGCACTCCGGTATCGTGAATCTGCGGCAAAAATTCCTTGTCCTTGCCGCCATCCCACTGATGCAGATCGCCCTTACCGGCGGCATGATCCCCATAGAAACGGAGCTGGAATTTTTCGATCCAGTCCATGTGATTCGTCTTGCCATGATCCACCATGGCACCGTTGATCCCCGCCTTCTGGCAGAACTCGCCGCCGGCATCATTGAAGCCGATCGTCCAGTGGGCATACCAGGGCATGAACGTCCAGCTTGGAAAGGCCTTGAGCGCCCAGTCCTTGTCCTGCTTGACGGGCTGAAAATCTTTGGAGGTTTTGACGTACTGCTCATAGGCATCCTGCGCCCCCCGCGCCGGCATCGCCGCCGCCGCCAGCACGATCAACGCAAAACCCAACCCACCCGCCGCCGCTGTATGCAATCGCACCATGAAATGGTTCTCCTGTTTTGTCCGGGCTTAATTTGTCTCTGCCTGTTTTTTCTCTGCCTGTTTAGATGTGCCGGTCTGATTGGGACGATGGATCATACCAAATTACCGGGCGCTGCGTTGATCGATTTCAATCCGCCAACACCGCGGGCACTTCATTGACCGCGCTTTGCAGCTCGGCGATCGCGGCAGTCAGCGCGATCACGCGCAGGTGCGCCTGCTGCCAGCGCACGAGGTTCACGGCCAGCAGATACATGGCAGCGGGGTCGGCATCGGGCGCGACGCCGAGGCGGGCGCGCAGGGCAGTGGCCTCGCTCGCCAGATCAATGGCACCGTGCGTCACTTTTGACCGCCGGTCGGCCAGGCTGGCCCAGCGCTGCGCCTTTTCGCGCGTCACCCGCCCTTCCATCAGGCGCTGAGACAACTGATCGTGCAGCACCTGCACCGCATCCATCGACCAGCTTCGCGGCACCCCCAGGTTGAGCCGTAAGAAAGCATCCGCTGCCTTCTGCCGCGCCATGGCCAACGCGGTTCGCTGCCGCGCTGTTTCCCTCCCCTGATTGAACAGGATCAAACCGGCCATCCCCATCAGCAGCACGGCGACCAGCGCCAAGCCCACCATCAACGCCGGGAAAACCTTTGGCGCGTTGTAATAACCCACCAGAAAAATCCCCGCCGCGCTAACCAGCGCCCCGGCCAAAATCATCCACGACCGCAGCGCCCCCGGCCCCGCCGCTTGCCCACGCTCCGGCCCACGAAGCCATTGCCGTAGATACTCCAGCCCCTGCTCCCTCTGCGGCAAATCGGTGGGCACCTCTAGGTTCCCAAGCCAATCCTCCAGGGCCCGCACCGCCTCGGCTTCGGCGCGGCATTTGACTGCGTTCTGCGCGTGGTCCGCCAGCGCTGCAATCGCCGCATGATCCAAACCTGCCAGCCGATCATCATCTGCTCCCCGCCCCGCCCACTGGCGTGCCTGTTCGCGTTCGGCCACGGCGGCTGCCCATTCGGCGCGCTTGCGATGAAGCTCGGTCAGAACATAGTGCGACACATCGTTCATGCGCCCGCCGCCCGCGATGCGCTGGGTACCTCGATGGTTGCCGAGTCGTTGATCCGCAACACCTCCGCATCCTCAACCGATCGATCGGTCCAGCTAAACCCCAGCGCCTTAGTCGGCTTGACCCCCAGGCTCCGCAGCGATTCGGCCTGGCCGATCACGTTGCCGCGCCCTTCGCTCATTTTCCTCCGTGCCAGGGTGAAATTCTCCTGCGCGCTGGAAAGCGCTTTGCCCACTTTTTCAAGATCTTCGGTGAACCCTACCAGCTTGTCATATAATTCCGCCCCGCGCCGCGCGATCTCCTGCGCGTTGCGGCTCTGATCCTCCGTCCGCCAGAGGTTGGCCACCGTGCGAATGACAAAAAGCAGCGTGCTGGGACTCACCAGCAGAACGTTCTTATTCCAGGCTTCATTGAACAGTTCCCGGTCGTGCGTCACCGCCAGCATGAAGGCCGGCTCCAGCGGGAAAAACATGATCACAAAATCCAGCGATCGCAGCCCGTGCAGCGCCTGATATTGCTTCTCGCAAAGACCCTTCATGTGCTGGCGAGTGCAGGCAATGTGGCGCTTGAGCGCGGCCGCCCGTTCGGTCTCATCGTCGGCGGCAGCGAACGCTCGATAATCGGGCAGCGTAAGCTTCGAATCGATCACAATGTCGCGCCCGCCCGGTAAATGTACGACTACATCCGGGATGTCGCGCGACAAACCATCTTCAGATTTCACGCTCTTTTGCACATCGTAATGCTGGCCCGCTTTCAACTCCGCGCGCTCCAGCAGATCTTCCAGAATGATCTCGCCCCAGTTCCCCTGCGCTTTGCGATTCCCCTTCAAAGCCAGCGTCAGATTCTGCGCGTCCTGGCTAAGGGTGGTATTCAGCAGTGTCAGGTTTTTCACCTGCTCGCCAAAGGCGCTGCGATCCTTGATCTCCTGCTCATGGATCTGCTGCACCCTCTGCTGAAACTCGGTGATCTTTTCCTTCAGTGGATTAAGAATCGTCGCGTTCTGCTCGGTGAACTTCCGGGACTTTTCATCGAGAATCTGATTGGCCACCACCTTGAATTGCGCGCTGAGTTCCTCGCGCGCCGCCGTCAGCAGAGCCAGCTTTTCCTGCCCCTGCATGCGCTCCTGTTCCAGCGTGGTAGTGAGCTCGGCGATGGTCACGCGGTCGTTGAGCTGTTTCTCCGCCAACGTCTCGCGGTCGGCTGTAACTGCCTCGTGCTCCCGTCGCACCTGTTCGAGCGCTTCGCGGTTTTGCTTGAGTTCCCCTTCCAGGCGGCCATTGGTCTGGCGTAATTCAGACAGCCGCTCGCAGGTTTCCTGCGATTCTTTCAATCGAGCGTTGATGCCTGCCAGGTCGCGCTCGGCGGAATTCAAGCGCTCCTGCAGGCCCGCCTGCTGAGCTTCAGCCGCGCTTTTGCCAACCGCGTTCAAAAGCGCCGCCCTGCTCCGCACGAGCAGCCAGGTAATCACCCCACCGGCAATCAACCCGACCAAAAGATAGATCAGATTCCCCATCGCCAGCACCTCCGTTGCCCGACATTCCCGACGGTGAATCTATCACCCGATATGATTTAAGGAAAGGTTAGGGGCGGGGGACGCCGCAATTGAAGCGCTCACCCTACTAAACGTGGGTTTTGCAGAGGAATCTACAGACTGTAGAATGACCGTGCATTGAAGTACCGGGAACCGAGAACCATGAAATTCATTTACCTCATCGAACAAGCTGACGACGGAAGTTACTCGGCTTATGTCCCTGATCTGCCCGGTTGCACCACCTGCGGGGACAGTGTCGACGATGTGCGCCGAGGCATGAAAGATGCCGTCGAGTCGTATCTTGATTCGCTACGAGAGCATTATGAACCAATCCCAGCCCCCAAACTCATGGTGGAGACGGTAGAGGCGGCGTGAGCCGCATTGGATGCGGCGGTTAGCCATAGACATTTCCCCGACTTTGCGAAACAATCGGCGTCAAGGAGTAACCGCATGTCATTAAAATCACTCATCGCCACCGGTACCAAGCTTTGGCTCGATTCCATCGATCCCGACCTGGTTTCTAAAAATCGGGCGGCTGGCGCTTCGGGCGCTACCAGCAATCCCATCATCATCGCCGACTTAATCAAGACCGGACGCTTTGATGAAGAACTGACCGCTCTTATCGAGCAGGGGCTGGACGATGGGCAAATCGCATGGCAATTGACCGATGCCCTGGTCCGCGATGCCCAGGAGGTCTTCATGGAGGTTTGGAAGAAAACCAACGGCAACGATGGTTACGTCAGCTTCGAGCTCGATCCACTTTTGGAAGATGCCAAAAAGCCCACGCCCACGCAGCAGGCTACGCAGCGCTATATCGCCCTGGCCAAGGAATGGTCGGCCAAGCAGGAAAACCGCATGATCAAGATCCCCGCCACCCCCGCGGGGCTGGCGGCGCTGGAAGAAGTAGCCGCGGCGGGAACGACGATCAACGTCACGCTCATATTTTCTGAGCGGCAATACAAGATCGCCCGCGATGCCATCTGGAAGGGCGTGCAGCGCAGCCCGCGCGGCACGGCGCGCTTCAAAAGCGTTTACAGCATCTTCGTCTCACGCGTGGATGTGTACACCGAAAAAAATGTCCCCGAGCTTTCCAAAGAAGCGCAAGGGCTGGTCGGCATCGTCAATGCCAAGCGCCTTTGGAAAATGAACCAGGAATTCTGGAAAGACAAAAAACTCCCGCTGCAGCAGGAAATCATCTTCGCGTCCACCGGCACCAAAAAACCCAGCGACCCGCCCGATAAATATGTCGAAGCGCTCGCCGGCAGCGATATTCAGACCAACCCCCCCGCCACCAATGACGCGGTTGAAAAGCTTAATAAGCAATACTCCCGCAAGGTCGACCAGATGCCTTCGCAGGCAATCCTCGATGAGATTGATCAAAAAGTGGATGCGCAAAAAATGGAAGACAAGCTGATGCAGGAGGGAACCGAAAAATTCGCCGACCCCCAGAACGCCCTGCTCAAGCTGATCGCACAAAAACGCAGCGGCCTCACGGTAGGTGGCGGGCAAGCCCGATAGGCCCCCGCTATGGGGATCGTTTTGGCCCCGCTTCGGCCGCCCGTTGGGGATTCACTGGAATCCCCTGGCGCTTGCCCATAGGATTAGCCACGCATGGACACCCAAACCCTTCCCGACAATTTCCTGACCACGCAGCTTAAGAAAGTGGTCAACTGGTCGCGCCGCAGCTCGCTCTGGCCGATGCCGTTCGCCACCGCCTGTTGCGGGATCGAGCTGATGGCCGTGGGATGCGCCCGCTATGATCTGGCCCGCTTCGGGGCGGAGGCCATGCGCTTCAGCCCGCGGCAGAGTGATCTGATGATCGTCGCCGGACGGGTGACCACCAAGATGCTGCCAGTATTGCAGCATATTTACCAGCAGATGACCGAACCCAAGTGGGTCATCTCCATGGGTGCATGCGCCAGCACCGGCGGGGTATTTGACGTGTATGCGACCATCCAGGGGATCGACCAGTTCGTTCCGGTGGACGTGTACATCCCCGGCTGCCCCCCCCGCCCTGAAACGCTGCTCGAAGGCATCATGGCGATTCAACGGATCATTGATGAAGACGGCCTTCCCCCCAAGGGCAAACGCCGTCCGTTACAGATCGCCGTGGAGCCAGACTTCGTGACATCGCCCCAACCGGTGCGCACGCCCATCACGGTGGGCGGACAGATGGTCTGATTGGGGCCGACTAGTGGTCTTATTGGGGCGGGGTCGGTGAATCGCGACGCATCAGCTTGGGGTGCCGTGGCCGCATTTCGCGTGCGCTTCCTCATTTAATGATCACCCCCGTCTAATGTTCGGGTTTTTGTTGTTTTTGTTCCGATTTGGTGGATTGATTGGCATGGGTGGTCCGCTGCGATGCCTGCCGGGCATGGCGGGTGAGGCCCTCGGCATTGGGGACCGGGTGTGCTTCCCCCGAGGCGCTGGTGGCACCGGCCTTCTGCGGCTTTGCCGAGGGGTGATCCTGGCTCTGGGCCGTCTGCTGCCCCCCGGCGGACCGTTGATCCATCTCCTGAACGATGTTGGGTTGCTCAGGGTTGGCCTTCACGGGCTTCTTTTCAGACATGATTGACTCCGATAGTTAGTTTTTGATCACGATCCGCTGACTCATTCGTCCAGTAAGCAAACGTAGCAAACGGCATACTTGCGGATAGCAGGAACCAAAACCTGCGGGGATCCCCCACCCCGTTATGCAGCCACTGCCACCACCGCGCAAACGTGCAGCGAGTGCCCCCCACTGGGGCGAACCCCTTGCCGTGCCGGTGCGACACCCTTACCGCGCAGCTTTCCCCGGGTGTGCCGGGGGCATCGACGGATTTTCTTGTGCATCCATTGGCCGCATGGGCGACCTTAGATTTTCTTGACCCATTGCAGCCGGGCGGCCCAGGCCACCTGGTCGCGAGGCACTCGGAAGGGGCGATGGGCGGGTTCATCCGAGCCATTCTCCAGCGGAGATAGCACCACCGATGCGCCCTGCGGGTACGCCATCTTCAGCGTCGATTCGCCGCTGGCGAGGTGGATGAGATAGATTTTGCCGCTGACGAACCCCTCGCGCTGCCATAGTCGGCGGGAGACATAGACCTGATCGCCATCCTCAACCACCGGGGAAAGGCATTGCCCATAGGCGGTGACGCAAAACAGGTCAGCCGGAGG
Organism: Tepidisphaerales bacterium; assembly: GCA_038238625.1. Classification (GTDB taxonomy): domain Bacteria; phylum Planctomycetota; class Phycisphaerae; order Tepidisphaerales; family Tepidisphaeraceae; genus JBBSFP01. The sequence continues at coordinate 5,667 of JBBSFP010000032.1, read as the reverse complement.
CGAGCCAGCGCTGGATGGACCACCATCATCCGCTTCTGCCCCTTTACGATCGGCGGCAATAGCGGGGGCGGACGCGGTTGGGTTATTCAATGTAGCGGGGTGGCTTGAATGAGCAGGGGGAGCAGGGGCACGGCCAACATCGTGTCCTTGCTGAAAATCCTGTCGGGTGGTGGCAGACACCCGGCCGAAGGCGGGCACGGTGCGAGCGGGGGCGCTGTCTGACACGGCTTGCAGATCGTCTGCTGCGATGGGTTGGAAAGGCATACCAAGACTTGTTGTAAGGGGGGCGTTGGCGGGCACTCCAATCTCCCGCAGCAGCTCATCAGTTCCCATGCCAAACAGCTCGGCAGTAAGGCGAAAGAGCCTGGGCATCATGGTGGCGATGTGGCGGCCTTCGTAGTTGGCGATGGTGCCGCGGCTGGCATGGAGTGCGCGGGCGAGCTCTTCCTGCGAATAGTGCCGCCGCTCCCGCAGCGCTGCGAATCGTCTGCCATAGATGCGGACGCTTTTGGCCATTGAACCCTGAAACAATTGACGGGACGTGGGTTACTTCCAACCGGAGTGCCACAACCCCGCGTCGATGCGGGCTGAATTATCCCTAACCCGCACGATATTGCAATCCCATCCCAATTAAGATTGATTTCGGTCTAAGTTTGGTATAAGTTAGGTATTGTTATGACTTTTCAGTCGTCTGATTTTTGGAGTTCCGTCATGGTCATGAAGCTTTCCTCGCACCATCTGCTGTTTGATCTGGGCAATGAATTACTTCTTTTGCTGGCAGGGCGGGCAACCCCGGCCCCCATGTCGCTGTTGGCCAGCGACCTGGGCCTGCCGGGCATGCGTGCCCTGCGCCCGGTGCTGGGCATGGTCCGCCAGCGCGGGATTAACATCCGCATGGAACAAGCCGGTGTCGATGGGTATGTGGCTTCAATCATGCCGCCATCCGTGCAAAAAGCGACCGACCTTGCCGAGCTCTATTGGCGAACCGTGTATGCGGGCGAAATCACGATCCCCGAGGCGCGCATCGCCCTGCGGCCAGCATCGTAGGGGGGAGCGTTGCGGCGGGGCTGATGCTTGGGGATTCTCACATCGGTGGTTATTCTGACGGCCGTGAGCACATCGGCCCCGACCCCCCGTCCAGTTCGCTCGCAATTAGAGCCGGGTCTATTTGGCTTCTCCCCGGACCCTTTGGAAAAGCCAGTCCGGATGGAACGGCCATTGCGCGCTCATGCCGACGTGAATAAGCTCGACCCTTCCGATGCTTCAGCACATGCGTGGTATCGTTTTGTTCTTTCGTACCCTCCTCACCTGGTTCGGCATTACCTCGGCGATTTCGGAATCATGCCCGGGCAATGCGTGCTGGATCCATTCTGCGGGACTGGAACGACCATTGTCGAATGTCGCAAGAATGGCATAGACAGCATCGGGATCGAAGCGAACCCCATGGGCGCGTTGGCTTGCCGGGTGAAAACCGATTGGAGCATCACCCCTTCCGAAATGGTTTTAGAGGCCGAGGATATTGCCAACCGAACGGTCGCACGTTTGAAATCCGATGGCATCCCGGACGTGGAGGTACTCATTAGCAGCGGTCAAAAGGCGAATTTATTGCTTCGGGAACTTCCCGCGCCGGCGATGAAATTGCTCCTGACCGATTCGATTAGTCCCAGGCCCCTTCATAAAGCCCTGGTGCTGCTGGAAGTGATGGCAAAGCACCTGCGGCATGAATTCAGCGGGTATGGCCAGGTCGCTCTTGCCAAGACACTCGTCTTTACTTCAAGCAACCTGCATTTTGGGCCTGAGGTTGGCATCGGCAAGATCAAGGCGGACGCTCCGGTAGTTGCCCCATGGCTGGCGGCGATGCGTCAAATAAGCCAGGACATCCAACTGCTGAGTAAATTACCCCGGACCAAAGCTACCTTAATTCACGCAGACGCCAGGGTGGCCGTACGCGGACTGGAACCTGGCTCGATTGACGCTGTGATTACTTCGCCGCCTTATCCCAATGAGAAGGATTACACGCGGACCACTCGGTTGGAATCGGTACTACTGGGTTTAATTTCCAACAAACATGAATTGAGAGCGCTCAAGCAACACCTCGTGCGATCAAATACTCGTAACGTGTTTATCGCGGATGTTGACGATGCGTGGGTAGCCGGTCATCCGGAGATCGAACGAATAGCCACCGCCATCGAATCGCGCCGCGTGGAATTAGGCAAGACCAGCGGGTTTGAGAAAATGTATCATCGCGTAACCCGGCACTACTTTGGTGGGATGACTCGCCACTTGGCGGAGCTGCGGCCAGCGCTCAAGCCCGGAGCGATGCTGGCGTATGTTGTGGGAGATCAGGCTTCATACCTTCGAGTCATGATCAGGACCGGTGACATTCTCGCGGACCTTGCACGAGGTCTGGGATATGAAGTCGTTCGCAAAGATCTTTTCCGCACCCGCTTGGCCACGGCTACCAAAGAGCAGCTGCGCGAGGAGGCTTTGATCTTGCGCTGGCCAAAATGATGCGCAGATAGATCGAAGGATGCAGTTGCCATGCCCGCAAAGTCGGAATCTATTCCCCGCGATTCGGTCAATCGATATCGGAAGATCATCAGTTGGATTTTTGACCGATATTACAGAACGGGCGCGGTCATCGTGCCGTTTACCCGGGAAGACATCGTGGTGGCGGCGCGCGAGCTTAAGATGGTTCTGCCAAAAAATATTGGCGATTTGATTTACAGCTTTCGATATCGGGTTGACCTGCCGCCGGAGGTCGTCTCTGCGGCCCCCGCAGGAACGTACTGGATTATTCGGCCCGCTGGCCGCGCAAAGTATGAATTTCACGCTACGGCGCAGCCGACCGCTATCGTGCCCAATCCTCTGATAGCCACCACCAAGATTCCTGATTCCACTCCGGGAGTCATCGACCTGTACGCGATGGGTGATGAACAGGCACTGCTGGCAAAGCTCCGATACAATCGGCTGCTGGATATTTTTACATGCGTGGCCTGCTATTCATTACAAAATCACCTGCGCACAACAGTCAAAGAAATAGGGCAGGTTGAGACCGACGAGCTGTATGTGGGATTAGACCGAAGGGGATGTCATTACATTATTCCGGTTCAGGCAAAGGGTGGGAATGATCGATTGAGTATTGTTCAAATTGAGCAGGATGTGGCACTCTGCGGCGAGAAGTTTCCCAACCTGATTTGTCTTCCGGTGGCGGCGCAATTTTTGGGCGGTGACGTCATCGCTATGTTCCTGTTCGAAGCGGGAACCGATGGCACTAAGATTGTGCAGGAGCGTCATTATCATCTGGTGCCTCCCGACCAGATTTCGCAGGACGATCTAAAAATCTACGAAGCTCGGCCGCCGCAGACCTGACCCACATCTATCGCCGCAACTCCAGCCGCTCAACAATCGCCGTGATTTTTTCGGCGAACGTGGGGTACGCGCCCACCTCCTGGAAGTTTTTATGGCCCGCCCACAGGGCACGCACGCGCTGGCCGCTGGCGATGGCGGCGCGGGCGTCTTCAAAGCGGGTGGCATTGGATTGCGTGCCATCGTAGACGCCCAGCACCGCAGCGGTTTGCAGCCAGATCACTGCGTGGTAGCGAGAGAGTTCCTGCTCAAAGCTGGTGCCCAACACGCGCAGGTAATCTGCAGGGCCCTCGGGCCAGTAGGCAGCGCCATCGAGCGTGCCGCGATCAAGCAGCACAATTTCCACCGGCCCGGCGACCAGGGCCGCGTTTTCCTGCTGGATCTGCAAGTGATAAATCTGTTGCTGCACGATGCGTTTTGGGGCCAGGCCGATTTGATCCCAGCGCTTCCCCAGTGCGGTATAAATTTGCGTCGCCGCCTCCGGAACGGCGCGGATGCGTTCACCCAGCCGCTGCGCCAGCAGGTGGCAGGCGGTGGTTTTTCCGGAACCCGGGCCACCCGTCAGGACGATTCTTCGTGCTTCCCGGTGCGCGGCAGGTGCGGCCCGGCTGTCGATTTGAGGATCGATCCGAGGGTCGATCTGAGTGCTGGCTCCATCGTGCGCCGGGCGATCATTTTGCAAACAGGTGCTCCACTTCGCGGAACCGTTTTTCCACCGTCTCCTTCAAATGCCTGTGACCTTCCTCATAGGTATGCCCATTTCGCGCCAGGTGCACAAACAGCTTCACCATGTTTTGCCAATCGTTGACGTTCACGTATTCCGGGCCCATCTTTTTTTTGGCCGAATCCATGTTGTGGTAGTTCCCCAGCGGCACGCACACCGCAGCCGCCAGGTAGCCGTAGATGTCGTAGACGGTGGATTCACAGGTGCCACCGGGCATCAGGGCACGCTGAAATTTGAACGTCTTGTCGGCCTTGGCCATGCCCTCGGCCTGGCGAGTCATGAAATAGCTAAGCCCCGAATGGAAGATGCTGGTCTTGTCGCCGATGCGCACGATCACGCCATCCCCCTGCTTCGCATACAGCTGCTCGGCGGAGCACTCAATGGCCACCAGGCGATCGGTTTTACGCAACAGCTCGGGCTTCAAACAGCAGGCGATGGCACCAATAAACGCCATCTCCTCGGCCCGCGTGAGCAGCACCGCCACCGGTGCCACCGGGCGATTGGAGCGGCTGGATGTGATCTCATCAAGCATCGCCAGCGCCGCGGCGACGCCAGCCACATCATCACACGCGCGGCTGAAAAACTTCCCGCCCTTAATGCGCCCGGTGCCAAAATCAAACATCCCCATGGTGCCCGGCTGCACCGGCTTGCTCACGCGGAAGCGCGCGTTTTTCGTGCGCGGCAAATTCTCCAGCGGGGTGGCATCCAGCAGCGTCCCCACCACCTCGAGCTCCCCTAGAAATCGAACCTTCACATGCCCCAGGTGATCGGCCAATACATACCCGCGAAAATCCGCCTCCAGTGTGTTGCGGTCGATCATACGGTTGGCGATGAACGCCGGATGATCCATGTGCGCGGCAAAGATCCACCGCGGCTGTTTGCTGGTGCTTTTCATTTCCAGCAGCAGGTTTCCCCACGAATCAGCTGTCACCTTGAGCCCCCGCTTTTTAGCAAACGCCCGCGCGTAATCCTGCACGGCCTGCTCCATGAACGGAGCCGTGGGCAGCGAGCAAATTTCATGCAAAATAGCCAGCGCGGTTTCGGAAGTGGGCATGCGAATTTTCTCCTTGAAAGCGCAAAAGAGTACGCTCTTTCCTCCGCGCCTACCACAGGGTGCCCCCGCGCCGGGGCTGCCCCCCGCTGAAGCGAGCCAGCCGTTGGGATCGCAGGCACATGGAGATATCATCGCCCCGATGCAGGCCATTATTCTTTCCATCGGCGATGAGCTCGTCCTCGGGCAGACGGTCGATACCAACTCGGCGTGGCTGAGCCAGCAACTGGCGGCCATCGGATTGCCCACGGCGGCGCATGTGACGGTCGGGGACGAGCAACGGGCTATCGTCGAGGCCATCGGCGCATCGGCTAAGCGGTCGGATTTTCTGATCATCAGCGGGGGAATCGGGCCCACGGCCGACGACCTGACGCGCGCTGCGCTGGCAGAGGCGATGGGCATGCCGCTGGATTTGCATGAGCCGGCGCTGCGTGCGCTGCAGGGGTATTTTGATCGGCTCAATCGGCCCATGGCGAAGATCAACGAGGTGCAGGCCTATCTACCGCGCACGGCCAGCATGATT
>JBBSFP010000031.1:0-12454 GCA_038238625.1 Tepidisphaerales bacterium | reverse complement strand
GGACCCATAGGATACGAAGGACATCAGATTTCCTTTCAGCGCGAATCTTCAATGGCAACATCAATCATCGTCGTATAGTAACTTCTACTGATGCTCAAGCGGATGGTTGCCATATTGGTGCTGGCGGTGGCTTTGAATCCTATGCGTGCCGCGGCGGGCGGGGCGTGGATGGAGGGTTGGAATTTTCGCCGCGAGCTGGAAGTAAACTGGGAAGCGGAAAAGGCCACGGGGGATGAATTGGCGACGGCGCAGTTCTATACCGCGGGCCATTGTGCAGCCGATGGGCAGGACATTCGCGTGGCCACCGAGGCGGGGCAATGGGTGCCCAGCCATGTGCTGCTGATGGGCGCGGGGGCGGATGTGGGATCCGGGAATATCGATCAGGCCAGCATCGTGTTTTCGTTGCAGAAAGGGGTGCGCAAGTACAACGTTTTTTTTGGGAATGCCACCCAGCCGGATCACCTCGCCCCGGCACCGCCCAAGGGGATGGAAGATGTGCTCTACAAATGGGGCGTGCTGTTGGAGACGCGCTCTTATGATGGGCAGAAAGTAGACAATCCGCAGCAGCTTCAGGAGGCATTTGAGCATTCTAAAAAAGCCGTGGGTAAAGCGCTGGTGGACCGGATGTTTTTGGGAATCAGCCCGTTTGATGATCGCCCCAACACGCTGATGCGGCTGAGCGGATCAGCCTTTGCGCCCGGAGAGGGCATGTATGAATTCGCCGGGGCGGTGCAGAACCGCGGCGCGTTATTTGTGGATGGGAAATCGGTGTTGTGGGTTCCCGGGCTGGTGGGCGATGTGCGATTCAATGCGAAGGTGGAACTCAAGCGCGGGCGGCACGAGCTGGTGTTGCTGGCGGTGAATTTTGATGGTGAGCCGCGCCTCAGCGTGGGATGGAAACGCCCCGACAGCGACAAGGTGGAGGTGATTAACAAAGAAGCCTTCGGGGCGCTTGGGCGGGCGTCGGCAGGTCCGCTGGAGGAGCGTGGCAAGCCGCTGACCGCCGACTTCTCCCAGGAGTATCTGGGAGAATGCTTTTTCGAAAACCACTACAGCCATCGCTACAAATTTGAAGCGCCGCTGCCGCCGCCGCTGGCGAAGGCCGTGAAGGTTGAGTGGGATTTTGGAGATGGCCAGCGGGCAATCAATTTGCCGGGGTCGGCGATGGGTGTCGAGCATGTGTACCTATCGGATGGGGAGTATGCGTTAAAGGTGAGCTACTTAAATGCGGCGGGGAATGACACGCAAACCACGCACCTGCTGGTGCGCCGCAACCGCGCTTCGCTTGCGCATCCACCCACGGATGATGCGCTGAGGCAATCGGGCATCGTAGCGAGGTATGAGCGAGATAAGTTGTCGGGTAGTGCGCTGGCGTGGGCGACGATGCTGCATCGCGAGGCCAAGGCGTGGAATGCCATGCTGGCGACGGCAGGCGACTTGGCGCGGCACCACGATGCCGATGTGCATCTGATGATGCAGGCCCTATCGGGGGCATCCGATTCAGCGCAGCAGAACGGGCTGGCGGCACAGATGGTCAAGGTGTGGGACGCGGTGCCCAAAAATTCCAAGGCTCAGCCACATGCGGCCGTGCGCGAGGCCCCGCTGCTGCTGTATCGCATCGGTGATTTTGCTAAGGCGGTAGCACTGCTGGAGCCGTATGCACATCAGCGCGATCCGCACGATGCCACCGCGCGCAATCTGCTGCGGCTCTATGGCCAGGCGCTAGTGCTTTCGGGGAAACCCGATGACGGCAAGCATGTGTTGGCGGGGCTACCCATCGAGCAGCCCGAGCGCCAGCCCGCCATGACCGGTGCCATGGCACGCACCGTGGAGTATTTCATCACCGAAAAGGATTGGCAATCGGGCGAAGAAGCATGGGAAAAATGGCAAAACAAATTCCCCGATGAATTTGCCGAGGGATATAGCGTGCTGCTGCAGAGCAAATTGATGGAGCTGGCAAAGTACCCGGAGGCAGCCGGCAAATTAGCCGAGGCGTTTGCGCTGGCGGTCCCCCATTCGAGCTATGCGCCGCAACTGCTGGATCGCGCCAGCCGGTTGCAGGGTTTGAGTGACCCCGAAAAAGGCAGGGCGCTGCGGGCGTTGCTAAAGGAGAAGTACCCGGAGGATCCATTAAGCCAGGATGGGGGGGAGTGAGGGGGGAAACCGGGCGGGTCGTTGCGACTTTGGATACGAAATTTTACTTGGCTGCGTAGGTTAGTTGTTATTCGATAGGTTGCCCAAATAGATTGACGGGCGGCACCGGGACATCGTGGGCAAATCCCGGCCATTTCTTATTTGCCAGGTCACGACAATCACCATCATTGGAATAAAGTCGGCCTGCACCGTGAATCCTGGCGGCAGCAATCACGAACGTGTCTGCGCGGAGAATGGATTTCCCACCCGGCTGACCCTTCACCCTTAGCTTTGACCCCGCTTGAAAAAGTTCCGCGGCGATCGCGGCACATTCTGGAGTAATCGGAGTTAGCAAGTACCGCTTTCGCATAGCGGCGATTACTTCCTCATAATGGGATGGATCGAGAGCGGTTAAAAATTCTGACAGCACCATTGCGGAAACAATGACCTGAGTTTCGCGCTTCGTGAATTGCTCTAATAGCCATCTGGCTCGAAAACACTGGTCGCTGGTTCCCTGTTCTCGAATTCCCCAAACGAGAATCATCGAATCAATCGCGACGATGGGTGGAATGTCGAGCCCCATCAGCTTCGCATTTCACGAAGGTATGCATCCGGGTCGGGAATGTTATCCCATGCATCGCCACCGGCATCTCTGATCTGTCTGTTAATTTCAGTGAAAGATTCCTTCTTCGCAACATCAAAAGAGCAAACGTTCAATGTCTTCAACTGATGGTTAGAGCGATACCAAACCGCCGCCCCGGTTAAAATAACATCCGCGTAAATATACTTTCCAAGTTCGCGAACCAATTCGGTGGTAGCGACATCACAGAAAAGCATATGGGGGCGGTCACGGACGTGGATGCGACACCGCCTGGCAGTGGCACCCCCGACGCCCTCTAATCTACCGTAAACTGAGGTGTGTCCGTAAGTGAACGCCCCCTGGCTGATCTGGGCTGCCGTATCAGGTCGTATCTCCGCAATTAATTCGCCCAGCGAAGTATCATTTGATGGCTCGCGGAATTCGATGGTACATCGTAGCTGAAGTGCCACCTGGCTAAGGTCGTCTACCGATGAAATGGTGGAAGGGCGCCATCCGCTATCTGCTGGAGCATTGATGCCGCTGCCCAATTCGTGCAGGAGTCGCAAGGTGCGCTCGCGAGCCATTGAAGCGATCTCGTATGCCGCCGAAGTTGATTTGATGCCAATGAGATGAAGGGTGCTACTGCGGGATTGATCGTCCGTTTGGCCATCTTCACCCTGATCTAGGTCGACACGCTCGTTGGTGATCCAATCGTCGGCACCCCAATCGTCGCGCTGATCGACGAGCCGCTGCACGGCAGAGAGAATCCGGTTCAGCGTACGGGCAGGAACCCGTCCCGGCCTGAGCCCTTCGCCCACCAGGCGAATCGTAAAGTCGGGTGTTGTATTGGTGTCTCGCTCCATCATGAGCTGCCCCAAAAAATCCCACCATTATTATATAACTAGCTGACAGCTAGTCAAAACCGGACTGCGGCTTCGTGCTGGCCGCGCGACACCCACACTCCCCCGTCGCTTGACAGGCTTCTCCGACAAGGGAATGATCCTCGACATGCAGGCACCTGTGGTTTCAATCGCGGATAACAAGGAATACACCGGGCAAATTGCCGCGGCGGTCAAGCTGCTGCAGCAGGGGAAGCTCGTCGTGCTGCCCACTGAAACCGTCTACGGGGCGGCGGGTGTGTTGACCGAATCATCGGCACTGGCCAGGCTGCGCGCGCTGCGCGATGGCGGGGATAACAAGGATAAAGGCAGCGTCACCAAGCCCTTCATTCCGCACGTGGCTGATGCTCGGGCGGCTGGGCAATACCTGGGTGCCGTCAGCGATCTGGGGAACCGCATGATGCGCAAGGTCTGGCCAGGACCGGTGGCACTGGTGTTTGATGTCAGTGCTGAGCGGCAGCTTGAGGTGGCGGCAAAGATGGGCGTCAAGACCGCCGACTTGTTTGGTGAAGGGCGCGTGACCCTGCGCTGCCCCGACAATGGGGTGGCACTGGATGTCATCGAGGGTGTGGGCAAACCCATTGTCATGGTGCGGGCGGGCGTGCAGTCCCGGCGGCTGGCCAACCGCGCCGATGCCGTGGTCGACGAACTTCAGGAACAGGTGGACATGGTGCTCGATGCCGGGCCGCCGCGGTTTTCAAAACCCTCCACCATTGTCCACGTCAAAGGCGATACCTACGAAATCCTCCGCACCGGTGTCTATGATGACCGCATCCTCCAGCGAATGCTCCGCACCACCATTCTCTTCGTCTGCAGTGGCAACACCTGTCGCTCACCCATGGCCGAGGCACTGGCGCGGCGGGTGCTCGCCACGCGGCTGAAGGTGAGCGAAGGCGAGTTGGAAAATAAGGGGATCAGCGTGGTCTCCGCTGGGTCGATGGCAATGCCAGGTGCCCGTGCCACCCCGCAGGCGGTGGAGGCGCTGCAGCGCATCGGCGTGGATATATCCCAGCATCGATCGCAAACGTTGTCGGTCGAGCTCATTCACGAGGCTGACTTGATCTACACCATGGGCAAGAATCACGCCCAGATCGTGCGTGCCCTGGTTCCCGCCGCCATGGAAAAGACCAAAACCCTCGCACCCGATAAGGAAATCGATGACCCTATCGGCGGGGATGTCGAGCTCTATTCCGGATTGGCCGCCGAGATGCAAAAGATGATCGAAACGCGGCTGTCGGAACAGCCGATCTTGTAGTCGCTGCACCCCCCTTTTTCTAAGAAAAACCTCCCCAAAGCCCATGGAAAATCGAGGCCCTACCCAAATTCACTATTGCCAGCGAAATCGATTTCGCATAATAATAACGGGCCTGAAGGACGACATTTCAACGGGATCTGTCAAAATACGTAATGCCGAGATTGCGATAACGGGCACATTGCGGGCTTGATTTGAAGCCAAAGGTTAAAGGTGAACCATGAGTGCGGGAAGGGCCAAGCATTTAACGATCGCCATAGCCTGCGACCATCGCGGGTTTGACGCCAAGAAGAAGCTGCTTCCCTTGCTCAAGGGGCTGGGCCATGTGGTCGAGGATTTCGGCTGCGATGGCACGGGGAACGTGGATTATCCGGATTTTGCCATCCCCGTGGCCAGCACCGTGGCCCATGGGAAGCACGATATTGGCATCCTGCTGGATGGATCGGGGATCGGGATGTCGATCGCAGCGAATAAGGTGCCGGGCGTGCGTGCCGCGCTGGCGCACGATGAATTCACCGCCCGCCGTGCTCGAGAGCATAACCATTGCAACGTCCTGTGCCTGGGGACCGATTTGCTTAGCGAAGATTATCTGCGCAAGATCGTGGAGATTTTTTTAGAGACCCCCTTCAGCGATGGCCGCCACAGCCGCCGAGTGGAGAAACTCAAGGCCCTGGATGCGACGCTGAAGGTCCCGGAGGTGAAGCCGCTGGAGGTGAAGTCGCCGGATGAGAAGGTGCCGCACGAGAAGGTCAAGGCGGCCGACAAGCTCAAGGCACCGGAGAACCTCAAGGGACCCGAGGAAAAGCTGAAGGTGCAGAAGGTTTAACCAATTGCCGTCGGTGCCCCACCGACATTTGCGCAGCAAGGGTGCGGCGCTTGCGCAGTAAGGCTTTTAGCCAGTAAACGGGCTGCACGATCGCTCAGACTGTTACCCACCGCCAGCGATTCAAACCAGGTCACAGGCCTCAGCCGGCATCCAGTGGTGATCCTGGCCTTCCCATTTCACGTTGCAGCCGATCGGGTTGGTCAGCGGCACCTGCGGTGCATCGCCGGCCAGCAGTGCATCCACCGCATCGCGCAGTTCGTGCGTGGTTTCTTTGCCGGGATGGCGGGGGGAATCATCCATCCGACCGGTGTAACGCAGGCGGCGATCGGCATCGAACACATAATAATGCGGCGTGCGCAGGGCGCCGTACGCCTTGGCCACGGACTGCGTGGCATCGTGGGCATAGGCAAACTTGAACTGTTGCTCGGCCGCGTGCGTAACCATGTGATCAAACGAATCGGTGGGGTGGTTGACCGACTCGTTGGAATTGATGGCGATCATGGCGACGCCTTTGGATGAATAATCGCTGTAGAAGCGCTTCATGCGCTCCTCGCTGCCAATCACATAGGGGCAGTGATTGCAGGAGAAAACAATCACCAGCACCTTTGCGTCTTTGAAGCTGGCCAGCGTGTATTGCTTGCCATCAACAGCCCGCAGATTGAAATCCGGGGCGACGGCATTCAACGGGAGGGTAAAGGGCATGGGACTTTCCTTTTTGCTGGTTTGACCAATCGAGCGGAAATTCAGGTTCGATTCTATGCAAAGGCGACCTCGCAATCTTTCCGATTGCGGGTCAGGTGGGACAAAAATTTACATTGGGTGAGATTCCAGCCAGTGGGGGCACTGGCTGCACTTTGAGGCCGCTCTTGGTGATTCCGCGGTTATTATTTTTTGGTTTGACCAATCTGCATTAGCGCCAGGGCTGCGGCGGCGCGGACTTCGGCTTCGGGGTCCTTGAGCAACTTGGCCAGGTATTCCTGGGCATCGGGTCGGCCGATAGCGCCGAATGCGATGGCCGCCAGGTGGCGTTGCCTGGGGTCGGGGCTTTCGACCCCTTTTTGAGCAATGGCATAACCGGCATCAGACCCTAGCTCCCCCAGCGCCCGGGCGGCCACCAGCGCCACCTCCGGATAGTCGGCGACCAGCGCGGCCTCAATGTCCGGGACCAGCCGGCGATCGCGCGGTCCCGCCAGGGCGATCAGCGCAATCATCTGATCATCGGGATGCGAACTCAGCGCATCGGCCAGCAGGATTTCAAGAGCGGTTTCATCCCCCAGCCGCCACATGGCTTCGGCAGTCTGCTCTCGGACGGCGGGGTCAGCGTCGTTCTGCATGCGGCGCAGCACCTTGAGAGCACTGGGTTCGCCGAGGCGGCCCAGCACGGTGGCGGTCTGGCGGCGCTGCAGGGGGTCAGGATCGGTGGCCATTTTTTCCAGATCGTGGGTAAAGCGCCGATCACCGGTGCGATGCAGGGCCAGCCGGGATGCGGCCCGCACGCCGGCATCGGGGTCGGCGAGCATGGCCAGTGCCGGTTCGCGCACATCCAGCAAGCGTAGTTCTCCACAAGCCATCAGGGCTGCAAAGCGAACGGGCGCTTCGGGGTCGCGCAGCATTTTCAGAATCAGCGTGTTGGCCTGGGGCGATGGGGTTTGCCGCAGCGTTTCCACCGCGTGTGCCCTTACGAACAGGTCGCTGGACTGCAGCTCCGCCTGCACTTCTTTGAAAGCCGCCGATTGCAACTGCGAATCAATGGCCACATCACGTCGTGGCGGCGGGGGGGGGGCCTGGCGCGGCTCCGGGATTTTAGCGGCCAGCAGGCTGGTTAGCTCCAGCGGGCCGGTCATTGCAAGCAATGCCAGCCCGATCATGGCAAACGACGGAATTGTTTTGCGGGAATGTTTCATGAGGTTTGCGATTTTCCGGTTCGATTCATCCACCATCGCCCTGTGGCCACCACGGCCAGCACGCTGCTGATGAGGGCACATAGCCAGGCGAACACATCGCCATAGCGGGTGTAAAACGTGAGACGGGAATCCAGCATCACCTGCTGGGCCGCAGTGCCGGGCACCTGCTGCGGCACCGTGCTGCCGATGCGCCCCGCCGAGTCGATAAACCCGCTGATGCCAGTGTTTACACTGCGCGCGGTGGGCACACGGTTTTCGATACTGCGAAAGACTGCCACCTGCAAATGCTGGGGCATCTGGTTGTCGCGGAACCAGCCGTCGTTGGTGAGGTTGATTAGCAAATCCGCGCGCTTACCGCCCCCCCCCGCTGGGCGGAACATCCGTGCCACCAGCGCGGCATCGATATCCTCAAAACAGATGGGCGTGACAAAACGCACCGGGGCCGCACGGGGTTTATCCACCGGTAATTGAAACACCGTCAGCGCATCTTCCGGACCGGCAGCCAGCTCGTTGGCATCCGGATTTTCATAAGGGTTGAACGCCAGGAAAAAGCGGTAGAGCGGCGGACAACTGTGCTTGAAAGGGGTGTATTCGCCGAAGGGAACCGTATGAATCTTGTCGTAACGTGCTTCGGATAATCGCCCGGTTTTTTCAAACAGATAGGCGCTGTTATGCCTCTCGGCAGGCATCAGCACCTTGCTCTCGCGGGTGACGCGCGTGATCTCCGTCCACTGCGCATCATAATTGCTCCCCACCACGATCGGCGTGTGGGTGATGCGCGCCAGTTTGCCGATCTCGTCATAGGCCTGTTGCGGCAGCGACTCCGGTGAGTTGTGAAATGCCTCGCGCGTCTCCCGGTTGATCGCCGGGACCATGGTCTCTGACCAGACGACCAGATCAGCCGGTTGGTGCTGCAATGCTTTAAATGTTTCAGTCAGGTGGAAGCCGACGATGTCTACGATATCGGCCCCCTTTTGCCCGGAGTTGCTCTGCGGGTAGTTGGATTGCACCACGATTACCAGCGGCCCGGGGGTAAAGCAATTGGGTGTCTCGGCCATGCGCCACAGCCCGTAGCCCAGGAAAGCGATCAGCAGTGCTGCCATCCCTCCTATCGCCGCGCGCATGTGCGTGAAATCTTTTCGCCAGAAGAAAATGATCGCCAGCAGCACGTTGAGCGCTACCACCCAGAAGCTCACGCCATAAACGCCCATCACGTCAGCGATCTGGCACATCGGTAAAAAGTTAGATTGCGTGTGCCCGATGAAAAGCCAGGGCAATCCGGTGGCAAACCATCCGCGGAGCCATTCGAAGGCTGCCCAAACCATTCCGATCAGCAGCACCGCGCGCACCGCATTGGGGCGCACGCCATCGCGCGGAGTCAACAATCCCGAGCCACGAATCAGCCAACCGGCAAGCCCCCAGTAGAGCCCCAGCACCATCACTAAAGCCAGTACCCCCGGCCCGGTGACAAAGGCCAGCCACCACATATTGGCCGAAAAAAATAAGATTCCCCCCAGCCAGCTCCAGGCGAAGACCGCGCGCAAGCGCCGGGTGTTTCTCAGCACCATGAGCCAGGGCACAAGCCCGATCCACGCGAGGTAAAACTGCCCAATGGGGGCATAGGCGAGCGTGAGCAGCAATACGCTCAGAAGCAACAGGGCAGGGGTTTTAAAGTGGCGAAGCATCCGTGCAAAGCTTTGATGCGCCACCGCAAAATTGCAAGCCCCGAAGGTCCGACACCGGCGCGCGGCTGGAGGACGGCTGGCGCGACGGCTGCCCCAGCTTCGGCCAAGGCAGGGCTGTATAATACCCACATGCCTTTTACCCCCATCGAAGAGATCGTCGCCGAGTTGCAGCAGGGCCGCCCCATTGTCCTGGTGGATGATGAGGATCGTGAAAACGAAGGCGATCTGGTCTACGCGGCTGAAAAGATCACCCCTGAGGCCATCAACTTTCTGCTCAAACAGGCACGCGGGGTCATCTGTCTTGCGCTTCCGGCTGATCGCTGCGATGCCCTGCATCTGCATTCGCAAGTCGAACGCAATACCGCGCAGCTGGGCACCGCCTTCACCGTTACCGTCGATGCCGATCCACGCTTCGGGGTGACCACCGGTGTATCGGCGCGTGACCGCGCCACCACGATTCAGGTAGTGATTGCTGATGATGCCCAGCCCCGTGACCTGCTGCGTCCGGGACATATCAATCCGCTGCGTGCGCGCGATGGCGGGGTGCTGGTGCGGGCCGGGCAGACCGAAGGAAGTATCGATCTGGCCCGCCTCGCCGGGATGAAACCCGCCGCCGTGATTTGTGAAATTATGCGTGATGATGGCGAGATGATGCGCCGCGACGATCTGGAACTCTTCTGCACGCAGCACGATCTGAAGATGTGCAGCATCGCCGACTTAATCAGCTATCGCCTCAAGCGTGAGCAATTCGTCAAGCGCATCGAAACCGTTCGCCTGCCTACCCGCTGGGGCGAATTCACTTTGCACGCGTATCAAAGCGCGGTTGATCCGCAGCCGCATTTGGCATTGTGCAAAGGGGGCGTGGGCGATTTTGACGCCGCCGGGCAACTGGTGACTCATCCCGAGCCGGTGCTGGTTCGCGTTCACAGCGAATGCCTGACCGGGGATGTTTTCGGTTCCCATCGCTGCGACTGCGGGCCGCAGCTCGACCAGGCCATGCGCATCATCGAAGCTCAAGGCAAAGGCGTGCTGGTCTACCTGCGGCAGGAGGGGCGCGGCATCGGGCTGGCTAACAAGCTGCACGCGTACGCCCTGCAGGAGCAGGGCCTGGACACCGTAGAAGCCAACGTACGCCTGGGCCTGCCCATCGACCGCCGCGACTACGGCATCGGTAGCCAAATCCTGCGTGACCTGGGCCTCAAGCAGCTGCGCATCCTCACCAACAACCCCCGGAAGATCCACGGTATCGACGGTTTCGGCCTCAGCGTGGTCGACCAGATCCCCATCCGGATCGAACCGAGCGAGCACAACGCCCAATACCTCGCAACCAAAAAAGAAAAGCTGGGCCACCGGCTTTAATCGCCCCCCCCCCGGCCGCGAAGTGAGAGAGGTGAATGCCGGTGGCACTGCCGCACAAATATGTGCCGCCAGTGCCCTCACCGCCGGTTGCGCAAGCATGGGGTTTCCAGCCAGTGGGGGCACTGGCTGCACGGGGGCGGATCTTATCGAAGGGTGCTCTTTAATGGGCCGGGACTGCACCAATGGTGGGGCCCTGGCCCTGCACGCTGGGGGCTTCGAGGGAGGGGGCGGTATGCTCGCGGGCATCCATGGCGATCTTCAATTCAGCTTCGTTAATTTCATGACCCGCGCGCGTGCTGGCGTAAATCACCCACCCCTCCGACCCGATCTCCATCAGGTTCGCACGCATGTGATATTGCCCGCCCTTGACCTCGAAGCGAATGCCAGGCAACTTCGGGTCATCGTGCTCGTCAACCTCATCGGCTTTGCCTTCGCGCTTACGCATTTCCGAAATGAACTGGCTGTGCACGAATCCCAGCGGAACCGGCAGGGGTAGACCAAAGTGAATCACGCCATAAATGGTTTCGTTGGTGGGGCTGCCCCAGGAAACAGCCGCGTGGCGGCCATCAGATTCCGGCGGGCCTGGCTTCCACCCCGTCGGCGCGGAGCACACCGCCTTCACGCTGGCAATCCATTCCGGTTGCAGCAATACGGCGGCCGGGTCAGTCGTCGGGGCGGACGAAGCCAGCGCATTGGCCCGCTGGTGGGCCTGCCCCTGCGACAAGTGATTTTGATTACACCCGCTGCTGAAAGACAGCGAAAGCAGAGTCAATAACCCTGCGACGGCAGTGCATCGTGGTGACATCCCAGGCAGGTCCTTTTGCAGGTATCGCTGATCGTGTTTGGTTTGCGATCGGCAGCAAAATGAAGGGGCGGTCAGGCTTTGGCGGCCACGGGAGCAGCGGTGTCGGTGCTCTTTTGAAAGCTGTAGGTGCCGCCAAATTTCTTGCTGAAGCGTTCCACGCGCCCAGCGGTATCGACGAACTTCTGCTTACCCGTGAAATAGGGATGGCAGGCGCTGCAAATATCGACGGTAATGCGCGGCCGCGTGCTTCGTGTGACAAACGTGTTCCCGCAGGCGCAGTGAACATTGCTTGTCTGGTATTTGGGGTGAATGTTGCTTTTCATGATGACCTCTGGTTTCAATGACTCATGGGCGCGAGCCATGTAATTTAGTCACCTTCAAAGCCAAATTCAAGCGAATCGACGAGGTTTTTTGCATCCGGCCCAGATGAATCGTAGGTTTGGCAGATCGCCGCCCCATGCGGAGTGAAATCGCGTGCTGGGTGCTGCGAAAACCTATTTTGGGAGTAAAAATGTTGACCGCCATGGATTTGAAAGGATCGAGTTTTCTGGATTTACAAGAATTTGCGGCGGAATCGCTTCCGCCGGCAACGTTGCGGGCGCGCAGGATGGATCCCGATGATATTCCGCTCGTTTGGCCAGCGGAGGTCAACTTTATTTTGTCGTCGTTGGATGCGGCCCAGGCAGTGCGGCCGCCGGTTGATCGTCGCGGGGGCGGGCGGCACAGTTATCGGACGGCAGCCGGCTTGCGGCTATTCAGCGATCGCGCCGCTGCAGTGCCGTGGATGCTGTTCAGCCGTGATTTCACCCCCAGCAATATGGGATTCGTGACCCGATATCGGCTGAGCCTCGGTTACGGCGGGGTGCTGCACCTGCGCGGCCCGGATAACACCCTGTTGCAGATCGACTGCACCGTGCAGCGTTGTCGGCCATCGGTCAGGGGATGGTTCGAGGGGGCGGTGCATTTCAACCGCGCGCAGCCGAGTCTGATGGAACTGCTCGCCGCCGTTCC
>JBBSFP010000030.1:0-12559 GCA_038238625.1 Tepidisphaerales bacterium | reverse complement strand
GGGCAGGCTTGCCATCTCAACCGAGAGGACCAGCATGAGCAGATTGGTGGTCGACACCATGAGGCACATGCCTAACGTCGCGCCCAACAGGAGCGTCAAGAACTCCGCTGCGTCACCCTCTTGAAAGGTCCGCGCGGTGGTGCAAAACCAAAGCAAAACGATCCCCAGCACAAACAGAATCAGCAACACTTTCAGAAACACCGCAAACGGGTCGTTAACGACCAGCCCCGTGAAGCGAAAACCGAACGGGTCATCCCCAAAAAAGGTCACCGCCAGCAGAGAGATGAGCGCGATCGTCAGCCCCGCCACGGCAACGGCCGCGCATGTAAAATTGCTGCGACGGGTAAAGAACGGCGCGAGCAAAACTGCCAGGATCGTGAGCACGATCCACACTTCTGCGATGAAGGGTTTAAGCTCCTGCCAACCTGGAATGAAGGGTGTACCGATCGCAAGCATCATGCGGGGAGTCCAAAAATCTTCATTAACCCCGCCACGGTGGTATCGGTAAAGGCAAAGACGAAAACCATCGGCAGGATACCCAGGAATACTGTCATGATAGCGAGGGGCGTGAGGACGAGCAGCTCATTTTGATTGAGGTCGGGGAGAGCATTGTATTCTGGTTTTTGTGGCCCCATGAAAATGCGCTGCAGTGTCCAGAGCATATAGGCGGCACTGAGCACAATTGTAAAGCAGGCGATGATGGCGATGGTCACTATCTGCCGACGCGTGGCGTAACCGTGAGCGATCAGAACCTGGTTACCGTTGAGGGCCATGAAAGTACCGATGAGCACCATCACTTCGCCTACAAATCCGCATAGCGCCGGCAGGCCCATGTTGGCCGCGAAGCCAACGATGCTAAACCCCCAGTAGGCAGGCATGGAGCTCGCCAGCCCGCCGAGGCGAGTGAGGTCACGGTGATGGGCGCGATCGTAAATGACCCCGACCAGGAAAAAGAGCATGGCACTGGTGATTCCGTGGGCGATCATCATGAAGATAGCACCGTTTACCGAGGCATTGGTCATCATGGCCGCCCCGAGGGTGACCAGGCCCATGTGGCTCACGGAGCTGTATGCGACCAGCCGCTTGAAATCAGTTTGCCCCAGGGCACAAAGTGCACCATAAATAATGCTCACCACCCCGATGACGGCAACCAGCAGCCAGAGTTTTTGTGCGGCTTCGGGGTAGAGGGGATATGCGATGCGAAAAAGCCCATATCCGCCCATTTTCAACAAAACGGCTGCAAGGATCATGCTGATGGGAGTGGGGGCTTCCACATGCGCATCGGGCAGCCAGGTGTGCAGTGGCACTGCCGGTATTTTCACCATGAAACCGATCAGCAGCAGCACGAAGTACATGATCGCGTGCGGCGAAACGGGCAGGTGAAATCGAGCTTCGGCCAATTGAATGAGGTCGAACGTGCCACCGGGGATCACTTGTTTACTGGCCAGATACGTACCAATCATGGCGATGAGCAATGCGATGGAACCAAGCAGCGTGTACAGGAAAAACTTGATGGCCGCATATTCCCGACGTGGCCCTCCCCAGATCCCGATAAGGAAATACATCGGTAGCAGTGAAATTTCGAAGAACACATAAAAGAGGAAAAAATCGAGTGAAAGGAAGACACCCAGAAGCCCGCTCTGCAGCAGCAGGAAAAGGATAAAATATCCTTTGGCCATCTTCTCGATTTTCCAGGAGGCGATTGCGGCCAGCAGGAAGATAAAAGTCGTGAGAATCACCATTGGCAGCGAGAGGCCGTCCACGCCGACCAGGTATTGAATGTTAAATGTGGGGATCCAGTCAGCGCGTTCGACCAACTGCACCACGCCAAAGGTGTTGCTGGTGGATTGATAGGCATAGAGAGCTGTCTGCGGGGAGCCGTGCCATTTGAAAACACCGATCAGGGAAAGGGATAAGCAGAAGGTAATGGCGGCGAAGGTGACGGCAGTCCAGCGAGCCGCGTTACGGGTGGGGGCAACCACGACCAGCAGCGCACCGATGGCGGGCAGGAATATCAAAACGCTCAGGAGATGGGAACTAAGCCAGTCCATGTCGAATTCAACCCACCTTTGTAATGGTTAATGACCCGCGGAGGAATGCAAGATGACCACAACGATGGCGCCGGCAATGCCAACGGCAACGGCAGCCAGCAGCAACGTGACGTACAGGCGAATGCGTCCGGTTTGTGGCGCGCGGGCAGCGGATCCCACATCACGGGTGAGCGAAGCAATGCTGCGTATCGCACCATCGACCACCCGATCGTCGGTCCAACTGGCAGCCATCGACAGGCGACGGGTGCACCACGCCGTGGCATTCACCAGCCCGTCAACGATGTATTGATCAAACCACGCGCTGAAGCCGGCGAATCCCAGCGTGATGGCAACAAAGACATACATATAAAGCTCGTCGAAATACATCTTGTGATAAAGCCATGTGTGCAGCCAGCGAATGAGACCCACCTTCATGAGTGGGCGAACGCGCTGGTAGCCGTTGGAATAGAAAAAGATCGCCAGCCCGATTCCGAAGACAAAAGCGAAGGCGACATATTTTTTCACCAGATCTCGCCCATGGAGCAGCGCCAGTTCCTGAACGCTTCCGGGAGTGGGGGCGGCATCGCGTGAATCGCGTGCCTCGGGGCCGCGCTCATCGGTGGGTTCTTCCAAAGCGAGCCGTGACTGGAACCCGCGGAACTGCGGATTGACCTGTTGACAGTAAGCCGTGGTCTCTCGGATGGACGCATTGAGCAATCCGGTGACGTTAAACCAGGGCGCCCCGGAGATGATCGTCAACACCGCCAACGCCACCATGGGGATCCACATGATCGGTGCCTCGCGCGCTTTGGAATAGAGCCGAAGATCGCGCGGCTTGCCCCAAAACGTAAGCATCCAGCAGCGGGCCATATAAAAAGCAGTGACATAGGCGACAGCAGCTGGAAGCGTGAAAAAAAGACCCCATGCAGCAGATTTACCAGCATGGTGGGCAAGGGTGGTAAAAGCGGCGGCGTGAGCGAGCACGAGATCTTTGGAATAGAAGCCTGAAAACCCGACGTGCCCAAATCCTACCCCCGCAATTGCCAGCACAGCGAGTCCGAAGCAGACAGCGGTGACCGGTAATTTTCGCAACAGCCCGCCGTAGCGCGCGATGTCGCGCTCGTGATGCATCGCGTGCAGGACACTGCCGGCTCCCAGGAAAAGTAGCGCTTTGAAAAAAGCATGGGTGATCAGGTGAAAAAGCCCCCCGATCCACGAACCCACGCCCATGGCCAGCATCATGAAACCCAGCTGCGAGATAGTGGAGAAGGCCAGAATCTTTTTTATATCGCGCTGGGTCATCGCAATGAGCGCACCCAGGGTGAGCGTAACGCACCCGATGATTGCGATGAACAACTTTGCTTCGGGTGTCAGGATCGGAAAAATCCGGCCAACAAGATATACCCCCGCGGCAACCATCGTGGCAGCATGGATCAACGCACTGATAGGGGTGGGACCTTCCATTGCATCCGGCAGCCAGACATGCAGCGGGAACTGTGCTGACTTACCCATGGCACCGCAAAAAAGCCCGATGCCGCACAGTGTGAGCAGGTGACTGGTGAAGACTTCCCCGTTGGGCAATGTCACCGCCCCGCCGAAACCCGCATCGCCCAGCAAGATCCAGAGGGCTGGCAGCGAAACATTCCCAACATGGAAGAGAAGGATCCCAATTCCGATAAGAAATCCGACATCGCCAATTCGGTTGGTGACGTACGCCTTGAGCGCGGCGTTACCGGCCGACTTTTTTTGATACCAGAACCCGATGAGCAGATACGAACACAAGCCTACGAGTTCCCAGAAGATAAATAGTTGCAGAAGAGTGCCACCGACGACAAGCCCGAGCATGGAAAAACAAAACAGCCCCAGGTAGCAGAAGAATTGCGAGAATCGCTTGTCATCGTGCATGTACCCGATCGAGAAGATGTGCACGATGGTGGACACCAGCGTGATCATCGAAAACATCGCAATCGTAAGGCTGTCGACGTACATCCCCAGGTCAAGGAAACCGGCGTGATCCTGATGCAGGCCGTTTGGAAAGGCGCTGCTACCGATAGGGATCCAACGCATCGTGAGGTTGAGCGGCTGCAACCCCATGCCCCATTTTGATGCGGGTGAAACATCGGCCCACAGCATCATTGCCACAAGGCTACAGGCAAAGCTCCCGGCGATTGCAATTGTGGCCACATACCCGGCCAGGGGATTACCCAGCCGCTTGCCTAGAAAAACCAGCAAGACGAACGACGCCAGCGGCAGCAACGTTGCGATCAATAGTAAAAGCGCGGGGGTGGGCATGGAGCAGGATTAACCTTTGAGCTGCGAGCCGCGTTCGACGTCGATGGTGGAAAAATTGTTGTAGTAATTGAGGAAAATCGCCAGCGCCACTGCCGCCTCTGAAGCCGCCAGAACGATTACGAAAAGCGCGAAGATCTGACCGTCAAGCCTGGGACCCGCGTTGGCACCGCTAGCGGCTTCACCCAGGGTGCCTTCACCGACGGTGCCAACACCCATAACCGCGCGGCTCCAGACGAAGTGGTTGCAGGCCACCAAGTTCACGTTAGCGGCATTGAGAACTAACTCAACCCCCATGAGTATTCCGATGGCGTTGCGCTTAACCATCATGGTGAGCAGCCCGCTGACGAACAGCACGGCCGCCAGGGCCAGATAAGGGCCCAGGCCGATCGCTTCGGGAATGGCGAGAATGGGTATTGGAGCAAGCAGCATGGTTATGCAGGGGGCGCATCCTCCACCCGACGGCGGCCCTTTGCCAGATACGCTGCGCCGATCATGACGACCAGCAACAGCACGCTGGCCAGTTCGAACGGCAACAGGTAGTCGCCAAGCAATGCCTGGCCCAGATCGCGCACCGGATATTGCGGGCCGGTGGCAGGCGCGGTGACGCCGGGCGTCCGCATCAGTTCGGGCAATGATGATTTCAATGCAAGCCAGATTCCCACCAGCAGGACACCAGCCGTCACTCCACCGACAATGACTTCCCATCGCCGCGGTTGGAATTGGCTCAGCGGCGATTTGCTGGTGAGCATCACTCCAAAAATGATCAAAATAAGCGTTCCACCGGCATAGATCACCAGTTGCACCGCCGCCAGGAATTCGGCATTCAGCAGGAAGTACAGCCCCGCCACGCCCAGCAGCGTAAACAGCAGGCTCACCGCCATGTGAATGACGTTCCGACTTGCGACCACGCCCGCCGCCGCCAACAGGCAGATCGTCGCGCACAGGTAGAACAGCCCCTTTTGCGCCAGGGCGGTGGCATCGAGTTCTGAAAAAAACTGGGCGGCAAAGGGGTTCACGGGATCGGCGCAGCCTCGGTCAGACGCTTTTTAACTTTGCTCCCGCCGCTGATCGCCAACATGGCCCAGAACATAATCAGCCCGATGAATGACAACCCCAATAGCGCCAGCATGGTCTGCGTGATTAATGCTCCGTGCGCCCCTTCCCATCCGGCAAGGGTAAACGGTTGATAGGTCACCCACGGCAACCCATCGCGCTCGGGAATGAACAGCTCCCAGAGGCTAGCGCCAATGAGCAGTAAGCCTGCGGCGGGCAGCAGCACCTTTATGCAGGTGTAGAGCACTTGGTCGATACGCGGTCGCGGCAACGTCCAGCGCAGCCACATCTGTAGAAAAATGATCGCCAGACATTTGCTGGTGAAAATACCAAAGCCGAACAGGTTTAACAGGATCATGCCGCTGACGTGGGCCTGTGGATCGGAAGCGAAACGATG
The DNA here is from genome assembly GCA_038238625.1 of Tepidisphaerales bacterium. Taxonomy (GTDB): domain Bacteria; phylum Planctomycetota; class Phycisphaerae; order Tepidisphaerales; family Tepidisphaeraceae; genus JBBSFP01. Next base: position 6,787 of record JBBSFP010000030.1, on the reverse strand, counting down.
GAAATAGTACCCCATGAGTCCGAAGGGATCGTTCCACCCTCCGAGAAAAAGCGCCGCCTGTATTCCACCGACGACAAACATCCCGGCGTATTCGGCAAAGAAAAAGAATGCGAACCGCATTCCGCTGTACTCCGTGTGATACCCCGCCACCAGCTCCGATTCACTTTCGGGGAGATCAAATGGAGCGCGCTTATTGGATGCGAGACTGGCGATGAAATAGACCAAAAATGCCCCGGACACGAAGGGGTTGCGAAAGATGATCCACGTATGCAGCCCGCCACTTTGCAAGTGGCCCAACTGCACCAAGTTGAGCGTTCCCGCGGACATCACGCCGATAATGATCGCGATTCCCAGCGGGATTTCGTAGCTGACCATCTGGCAGGCCTCACGCATGGCACCATAGATGGCCCATTTATTGTTGCTGGCCCACCCGGCCAGGATGATCCCCATGATTTCAACGCTGAGGATCGCCAAAATCCAGAAGACGCCGCTGTTCAATCGTGGCTCGAACACCAGCAGAGGCGCAAACGGCAGCGCCAGAAACGCGGCAAAGGCGGGCGTGAAGGCCACATAGGGGGCTAAGCGGAATAAGAATTTATCGCTGTCTCGAGGGGCCAGATCTTCCTTTGAAAGCAACTTGATGCCATCGGCCAATGATTGCAATAATCCGATGGGGCCAACGCGATTAGGCCCGATGCGGCTTTGGATGTGACCCGCAACCTTTCGCTCCCACCAGATGCAGAACATGGCGATCATCAGCACCAGCGGAATGAAAACCACCGCCAGCAGAATGACTGACAGTAGAAGGCTCTGCCATACCGTAGGGGGCTGCCCGACAATGAGATGGAACAACGTCGGTGTGGATTGCGGGCTAACCGCTGCTAGCGTAGCCATTGACATATCAACCTGACACTCCCAACCCCGCCACACGCTTCAGTTGAAGCACGGATAAAGGCCCGCGCGTTGTATCGGCGGATTCTTAAGGTGTCAACCAGAGCCATGACAGCCTTCCATCAAAGGCGGCCATTTAATTTTTTACCCTCAAAAAGGTGATGGCTGTGCCATCGGAATCCTTCATCGTCAGTTGGTCGCCGACGATCGTGACGGTTTCAGAATGGTCGGTTTTTCCTCCGAGAGGCTGATCCATATTCAACTTGACCGTTTCACCCATCCCCAATGTGTACTTCCCAGGATGCGCTTCACCGCCAATCGTGTAAATCAAATTGCCGTCATTGGCGAAATAAAGCATCAACGCGCCGGCGGGAAACGTCTTTCCTGAGACTTGGATCGAATTGGATGTCCAATGGGTGCCCTCGATCTTCCCCTTGTTTTTGGAATCGCATCCGGTGGCCAGCAATGCCAGGGTGATTACGATCATTCCCAGTGCGTTGGTATTACGCATAAAATTACCCAATGAAAATTGCCTGAATCCGCCGGTATTTGACGTCTGCACGGCGCAAAATCATACGAAATACACGATTGAACCCCAAGCGATGAAGTGCGCTGGCGTGGGGCCAGTGTTGCACTACAGAAAAGAGCGAAATCGCCGTCTGTTCTTACGCCTCATAGCCGCGCGGATGTTTCTCAAACCATTTCCACGCGGAGCTGATGATGCTCACCGGATTTTTTTGTTTCGCCTCCCAGCCGAGTACCTTCTTTGCCAGCGATGCATCGGCATACAGCGCAATGGCATCCCCGGCGCGACGCGGGCCGTATTTTATGGGGACTTTTTTGCCGGTCACCTTCTCGGCGGCGTCGATGATCTGCTTGACGCTGAATCCGTTGCCGGTTCCCAGATTGCAGAAAATATTCTGGCCATCATGCAGCTTTTCCATGGCCAGGATGTGGGCATCAGCCAGATCGTCCACATGAATATAGTCACGAATATTTGTGCCGTCGGGGGTTGGGTAATCGGTACCGAAGACTGTCATCTCCGGTCGCACGCCCATGATCGATTGCAGTACCACCGGGATCAGGTGCGTCTCCGGCCGATGATCCTCGCCCAGCGATCCATCCATCGCGCAGCCGCTGGCGTTGAAGTAACGCAGGGCTGCGAAACCGAACTCCTTGCACGACGATGCCAGGTCAGTCAGGACTTGTTCGACCATCAATTTGCTGCGGCCATAGGGCGAGACCGGGGCCTTTTTTTCACTTTCAGTGATCGGCACACGATCTGGATCGCCATAGGTAGCGCAGGTGCTGCTGAACACGAACCGCTTCACGTTTGCCTGCCGCATCGTATCCAGCACGCTGACCGTGGTGGCTACGTTATTCTGGTAATACATCAACGGCTGTTCGACGCTCTCACCGACATACGCATAAGCGGCAAAGTGCATCACGGTGTCGATACGATGCTCGCGCAGCGCGTTTAGCAGGGTTGCCCGATCGTTCAGGTCGGCTTTGATGGCTGGGACTTTGAGGATTGCTAAAACCTCGCCATGCCCACGCGATAAATTGTCATAAATCACCGGTTTGTGCCCCGCCTCCAGCAAACGTTTAACCGTGTGCGATCCGATATACCCCGCTCCACCGGCGACCAGAACATTCATGCGCTTCTCCTCAACGTGCCTTGCTTCTTTGATCGTTTCCTACCTTACCGCTTCCCCCGATACCAATCGGCAATCGCGCTGCTCGGCGGGCAGCGGTCATCGAACCGAACAGGCGGACGCAAGCACCGTACAACGCCGGATGCCTTTCACGCAACCGGGTACTTTTTACAACTGGGCCCGTTAGCTCGGAAAGCTGAGCAATCACTTGTGCCTTATTCCACTGGTGCCGGCGGCGCAGGGCCTTGGGGTCGAGCTTCGCTGCAACCAGGGCCGCATCGTAACGGGTAAACAACCGCACTGCTGCTGCGTGTAATCCGGGATCGCTTTGCTGTACCGCGCCGCTGTTCAACGCTTTATTGGCGCGTGCTAACGCACACAGGCCAGTGGTCACGGCTTTCTCATTCCACCGGCGATACCGACTGACTTTCAGGCGTTCCAACCCAGCAGCGCGCAGCGCTTTTTCCCACGTTCCGAACAGCCGCGGTTGCAGGGCAGCGAACGCAGCCTTGCTCAGCTCATCCCCGCGGCCAGTCACCGCCGACCAGTTGAGCATAATGCTCTGGCGATCGGCTCGCTTTAGAAGCTTGACGATGCCTTCCTTCGTCCAGCGCGGTCGGCGTGTCACTTGGGTATAGTCAATCCCCGCTTTAAGCGCAGCGGCGCGGTAGGAACCGAAGTGATACGCGGCCGCAGAAAGCAACGATTGCTGCTTTCGCGCCATGGCATTGTATGAAAGGTCTTTACCCTGACGCTGCAGGCGCTTGAGCTCATCGACAATGCGCGATTTGTTCCAGGTTCCTGTCGGCACTGTCGGTTATTCCTCGAGCGGTCGGCCATCGCACGGCATTTTAAGTCGCTATCGTGGGCGGTAGGCCCGACATGGGGCCGCATTTATATGCTTTCAGCAAAAACTTGCCTAGGGGTAACTGCGGATTATTGCTGGCAGCGCGGGTGGGGGCTGCTTGTCTTTAGGCGCAGAGCCGGGCAACATGGCTTTTGAATGACGTATAACCGACGGAGATCGCCCCGCCAGAAAGATATGACTGCTGATTACCTCAGCGAGTCGGTGGATGAGGATCGCGTGGTGCGGAAACAGCGCTTTTCGCAGCGCTCATCGCACGCCGAGCAAAACAAGATCATGCGGACCACGCTGATGCGTCTTGCCGAGGTTGCCGCCGATGTGAACCTGGTTGCACTACCGATCGGGCAGGTGGTGCAGGTCTTCTCATTGTTCTGCAATGTGCAGCACGAGACGACGACCTATCTCGCTGTCGTTCGCAAGACACTGAGTAAAACCAGCGATAGTGCCGTGGTGGTGGGGGACCGGGTCCGATTTCGAACCGTTACCGTGGGTGATACTGCCGCGGGTCAGCCTGAAGCGGTGATCGAGCAAATTGAAGATCGTCAAACGATTCTCACACGGTCGGACAGTTTCAAAGCAGTGGTGCAGCACCCGATCGTCGCCAACGCGGATCAGATGCTGATTGTCACCAGCCTCTGTGAACCGACCCCGCGCTGGAGCTTGATCGACCGCATGATTGTGGCGGCGCAGAGTGGCAAGCTCCTGCCAATCATCTGCCTGAACAAGATGGATCTCACCGGTGGCCAAACGGGTGATGCACTCGTCCGCGATGCCGAGGCAGTGCTGGCGCACTATGCAAAACTGGGTTTCTTAACCCTGCGCACCAGTACCGTGCACAAGCTGGGCCTTCTTGAATTGCAACAAACCCTTGCTGGCAAAGTCACGGTATTGGCCGGGCACAGCGGGGTCGGCAAGAGCAGTCTGATTAACGCCATCGAGCCCACGCTCAACCTCCGCACCGCCGCCATCAGCGGCTACACGGGCAAAGGCCGGCACACCACCACCTCCGCGCGCTACTATCCGTTGAATTTTCCCGGAGGAGGCTCGGTGATCGACACACCGGGCGTCAAAGTGTTCGGCCTGTGGGGCGTCCGTGCCGGCAATCTTGCGGAGTTTTTCCCCGACATTGCCGATGGCAGCGCTCCGGATTGGCGCAAAGACAGCTACGAGCGCATCGTAAAAACCCTGCCGGCCTCATGACTTCTACCGGTCTATCAGATTCCCTGATTCCACCGCTGCCTGATTCGTGGCAAATGGCGTTGCAGGCGGAAACCGTTAAGCCATATTTTCAACAATTGCTCGCCTTCCTCGCTGAAGAGCACGCGGCCGGCACAGTTTACCCCCCGGTGGCGGATATTTTTTCCGCGCTTCATCTGACGCCCTTGCCGGCGGTAAAGGTGCTGCTGCTGGGGCAGGATCCCTACCACGGCGAGGGCCAGGCGCACGGTCTTTGCTTTTCTGTTCGTGCCGGAACCAGAGCGCCCGCATCGCTGCGGAACATACTTAAAGAACTGGCTGCCGATCAGAGATGCGCAATCCCTGCTGAAAACGTTTCGTTGCTGCCCTGGGCGGAACGGGGCGTGCTGCTGCTGAACACGGTGCTGACGGTTCGGGCCGGCCAACCGTTGTCACATCGCGCGCGCGGGTGGGAAATTTTTACAGACCAGATCATCCGCACGCTTAACGATCGTGCGCAACCATTCGTTGCCGCCCTGTGGGGAGCCCAGGCGCAGGAAAAAATGCACCTGATTGATGGCACGCGTCACACGATTCTCACCGCCGCCCATCCTTCCCCTTTATCCGCTCATCGTGGGTTCCTTGGGACGCGTCCCTTCACCGCGATCAATACCGCGCTACGCGCGATCAATCAGGCCCCCATCAACTGGAATCCTGGCAACAGTTGCGTTACTGCTGCAATTGGCCCACAATCGTGATTGTAGAAAGCGTGATCGTCAAGGGGCCAAGCGAAAGGACGTACCGTGAATCCACCCGATGGAAACGCACAGGGGCCGATACCGGAACCCGGTGGTGACGGCAGCGAAACCCTCGGTAAACCAGCCAATGCCGATATGGATCCCCGCCCCGCACTGCACCCCAATGCCACGGTAACGGCACCCCTCATGATGGTTAGCCCGATGAATGAAAGCCCGACGGGGCATGAGCTCGCCGGAGCGTTGCAGGACATTGGCCGCGCATTAAGTGAAATGCTGACGTTGCAGAAGGAGCAACTTGAGATCTCCCGTCGCGCTGAGCAACGCGTGTTCGAGCAGCAGCAAAGCCAGCAGGCGGAATGGCAAAAGTGGCTCGATGAATACCGTCATCTGCGCGGGCGTTGCAAAGGGGTGGAAGAAACGATGCGAGCGGCCCTGGTCAACATGATCACCGAAATGGTAGACCATATTCAGGATAACGCCGACGCCATTCGTGAGTCGGAATTCGCCCAACGCGAGCTCACCGAAAAATACGGGTCAACCGTTTACCAGTTGTGGAATCTAAGCGGGATTTTAAAACGGCTGTCGGCCGTCGATCAGAACAACGGCAGCAAAACGCCCAACCGGTAGATCAATCAGGTTTGTTGGAACACCCGGCATCACGGGCAGCCTGCCCCCCCCCGCTCCACTCGCCCCAGCACGTCATCATTCGTCGGTGGAACGCTTGCCACTGCCGCGAACTTCAAAACCCGTTGTCCCTGCCTTGAGCACTGGGGTGATGGCGCAAATCAAACCGTCCTTGGTGGCTGCATACACAAGCCCGCCCTTGGCCGAAAGTTTGTCGGTGTTAGACGCGAAAGAGTTAAACGCCGTGGATTTCGAGCGAAAAATGGCTGCGCCAGTCTTGCGATCCAATGCCACGATCGAATGGTCCGTTGCCTCAACATAAGCGTTTTGATCGTCCTCGGCCAGATAGCGCAGCACATTCGGGGCGGTCCATCGCGCTTTGCGCACGTAGTCGCCGTCGGTCTTGCTGATGCAGATCAGCGTCTCTTTGACAGGCAGATAAACGCTCGTCGGTGAAACCCACGGGGCCTTGGGCAACGGCACGCCGGCATAATACGTCCAGCGAATGCGTCCCCCCGTGCGATCGACGCAATATAAATTGGTGTCGGTGGCCGCAATGTATACCCCATATTCATCCGCGCGTATGTCGGCAACGATGGGGCCACGCGTTTCAAACCGCCCGGCATGCGGTAATGGCCAGATCGACGCGGAATTGTCCACATTTACGGCCGCTACCGTGCCGTCTTCAGACCCGGCATAGACCAAAGACTGAAACAACGCCGGGGCACCTTCCACCACACCGTTGGTCAGATAATTCCAGCGCGGAACGTTGCTGCCGGTCTTCTTGGCCACATCCAGGCAAACCACGCGCCCGCCAT
>JBBSFP010000029.1:0-13192 GCA_038238625.1 Tepidisphaerales bacterium | reverse complement strand
CAGGAAATTGAGCTACCCACCCTGCTGGGGTTTGATCGCAACACCGACAACAGTTGGAATTACTTCGTCAGTACTGAGCCACGCATTGCTTACGTCCGCCTCACGCAGTTCACCCCTGATTCTTTTAAGAAGTTGCACATGCTTGTATCTTCACTGCACGATCAGGGGATGGGCGGTTTGATCCTTGATTTGCGGTGGAATCCCGGGGGTCTGCTGGATGAGGCACAAAAGGTCGTTGACATGTTTGTTCCGGCTGGCACGGTGATCGTCAAAACCAGCGGCCGGGCGCGGCCAGAAGTCGTGTATACCGCCGGCAACGACAACAAAGAACCGTATTTTCCGATGGTGGTGCTCGTGAACGGCTTCTCGGCCAGCGCAGCAGAGATTGTTTCCGGTAGCCTGCAAGACAACAAACGGGCGGTGATCGTCGGATCGCGTAGTTTTGGTAAGGGGTCCGTTCAGGAAATCATGCAGCTCGATGGCGACAGCGGCCAGTTGAAGCTTACGGTGGCACACTACTTTCTCCCCAGCGGCCGGCTTGTACATAAACTGAAGGATGCCAAGGACTGGGGCGTGAATCCTGACATCCAAGTGCTGATGGATAAGGATCTCGAAGAAAAAGTGCGTGCTCAACTGGATGAGCAGCAGTTGCCTTACCACCTTATCAAGCCAGCAACGCAGACGGCTGGCGCACCCGCCACGCAGGCGGCGACACAGCCAGCGGTCGATCTGCAGTTGCAGGCTGCTGAGAACCAGTTGATTGGATACATCATCACGCAAAAACGGCGCGAAGCCGGAGGCGAGGCGGCGGGGCCCATGACCGCCCCGACGCACGCCGACACCCAACCGATCGAACCCCCGGCGACGGTTGACTAGGTTACGGCGGCATGGCGACCATTCTTGGCATCGAATCTACATGCGATGAAACAGCGGCCGCCGTGGTCGTTGATGGCTACCAGGTGCGCAGCAACGTGGTGGCCACGCAGTTTGAGTTGCATGCCAGGTACCGTGGCGTGGTGCCCGAGATCGCCAGCAGGGCGCACATCGAAAACATTCTGCCGGTGATTCGCGCGGCATTATCGCAGGCCGGCCTGACTCTGGATCAACTCGATGCCGTGGCCGTGGCTCACCGACCAGGGCTGGTGGGTTCGCTGCTGATCGGTGTCACCGCCGCCAAGACCCTGGCGTGGGCGTTGTCAAAACCCCTGATCGGCGTGGACCACGTGCAGGCACACCTCTACAGCGTCATACTCGAAAAGAACCTCGTTGTTCCGATGCCTGCAGTTGGATTGGTCTGCAGTGGCGGCCACACGGCGCTCTACTACATAAAATCGTGGACCGATATCACCCGCCTTGGTGGCACGCGCGATGATGCGGTGGGCGAGGCCTACGACAAGGTCGCCTCGATCCTGGGGCTGGGTTACCCCGGCGGGCCGCTGATTGATCGCCTGGCCGCCACCGGTTCCGCCACTGCGATCCGCTTTCCGCGCACGCTGCTGGAGCCGGATTCGCTCGATTTCTCCTTCAGCGGACTGAAGACGGCAGTGCTCTACCATGTGCGCGGCTACCAGGGTCGCCAGCGCCCGGCGGGCGATCTACGCGCCACGGAGATCCCAGACATCGCTGCTGGTTTTCAGGCGGCTTGCGTGGAGGTGATTGTAAAGAAGCTTGGCCGGGCCCTTGCTAAAACCGGTGCGCGAGCCGTCATCATCGGGGGGGGGGTATCCGCCAACAGCGGCCTGCGCGCGGCGGTGGGTGATTTCGACGTGCCGATCTTCTTCCCACCCATGACCTATTGCACCGACAACGCCGTCATGACGGCCGGCCTGGCGGAAATTTACTTCCAACAGCGCCGGTTTAGCGGGTTGGATCTGGATGCCATCACATTCAGCCAGCTCGCGTGAATCACTCGGTTGCCAAAACAGTTTTCACGAGCGATGGCGGATCTCGACACCCGCTTCGGTTCCGACCATTACTGTCTGGGCGATGTCTAAAAACAATCCGGTCTCGATGACCCCCGCGCGGCTGCGAATCTTCGCCTGCAGAGCATGGGGATCGTCGATCCGCGGCCAGCGGCAGTCGTAAATGTAATTCCCGTTTTCGGTCATGAAGGGGCTGCCATCAGACCTGGGGCGCAGCTTGACCTCTGCCGACAGGGTTTGCAGATATTGCCCCAGCGCCTGGTGCCCGAAAATGGCCACCTCCACAGGGAGGGGGTGCCTTGTCCCCAAATGGGTGACGAGCTTGCTGTCATCCGCGATGATGATGAACCGACGTGAATTCTGGGCGACGATTTTTTCTCGCAGCAGCGCGCCGCCCTGTCCCTTGATGAGGTTCAGTTGCGGATCGACTTCGTCGGCTCCATCGACTGTCACATCCGATAGCGGATCGCGCGAAAAATCGGTCAGTGGAATTCCCAACTGTGTAGCCAGCGTAGCCGACTGGCTTGATGTCGGCAGGCCGCGAATGTTGCGAAGCTTTCCGGTTGCCAGTGCCTGACCTAATGCCTGCAGAAAAAAATCGGCCGTCGATCCGGTGCCCAGGCCGACGATCATGCCGTCGCTGATGTACTGCAAGGCGGCTTCCGCGGCGCGTTGTTTGGCGTTCATGCGGGGAGCATAAATCGATCAGGTACGCCTTGCCATACCCTGAACGTTGCAATCGCGGACGCCTTGTGCGCAGTTGAAAGTCTGCTTTCGTTTATGGCGCGATCTTGGTACCTTTTATTCGAACCGAATGCTTCTCCAAACCAACAGTTATGTGGTCCCCAAAGAAAAGCGCGCGGAGCACGAACGGCTGATGCGTCGCTTTCGCCAGACGTTGGGGCGGCTGGGTTGCGATTATTTTGAAGTCTATGAACAGGTGGGCGTCAATTGGAGCGGGGGGGAATCGTCGGGACGATATGTGCAGATCATGCGGTTTCGAGATCGCAAACATCAATTGGCCGTGCAGAATGCCGAAAAAACCGATGCCGCGGCGCAGTCATTGATCGGTGAATTCTGTGCCTTGGTTAACTTCGAATATCAACAGCAACGCGGATTGTTTGCCGTGGGATTTTATCACGGCTTGCTGCCGGCGGGGGCATCGCGGAGCACCGCCGATCCGTTAATTGAAGGCCAGCCAGCGTTGGAGGATACAGGTGCGCTAGCGCTCGCTGCAACCGCCGGCAGCATGGAAATACCTGCCCAGGGCGAGGTCATGGAGCCTCCGGCCGGTCTCACAGTCGACATTGCCGATGAGATGCAGTTTTCATCGGTTTTACCGGTCGCCGATGAGCAAATTCAGGAGCCGGATGCCGCGCCCATGTCAATCGTGCAGATGGAGCCGGAGGGTGTCGGCGATGCTGAGAAACCCTTTGTGGTCAGCGATGAACAAGCCGAAGGCACCCTGTTAAATGATGAGCTGTTGAATGATGAACTAGCGGATGTCGAATCCGTGGATGATGAACTGGCCGAGCTGCCACCGCAGGAGGAGGATCTGAACTTTGCGGACGACACGCAGATTCGTGATCTGGAACTTCCGCATGGAGAACAGCGTCGGGCGGACAATTCGTAGATTTCGGTGCGATTGCCTTTCGCCGGTGTAGAATGACTTAAGGTTCGCAGGCTGGCGACTTTCAGCAGGTTTTAGTTCGGTTGTTTTTTAATCTCTTTATCAGAGGTGAGTCATGAAAACGGCGCGCAGCGGTTTGGCGTGGTTGATCCTGTTGGCAAACGTGGTGATGTTCGGTGCCCTCTCCACGCATGTAGTGTGCGGCCCGGACGGATGGGCGGTCATTGCCAAGGACCATCTGACGCTGGTTGATACCTATGTGGATACTCGCCAGTGGACCCCGGAGGAAATGGTGAGGCATGCGGCGTTCGTGCAGCGTGCGGAACAAGCCCGGCCGTCGCTGTTGCCCAGTGGGTTACCCGCCGATATCCGCGGCCCGAGCGTATCGCTTCCGACCCCGCCGGTGAATACTTTGACGACGGTTTTACCACCCAGCCGACCCGCTCCGATTCCGGCCCGCCGGTCCGCAACTCCGTCGCCCAGCCCTGCAGATGCATCAGCTGGCACCCCGGCCCCCGCAAAGGATGATGCCCGCCATCAGCCCAGCATCTTTGACGATCTAGGAAAGTGAATCGGCTTTAAGAAATCGGGTAGATAGCGCAAGCATGGGTGCCCGCGCCACACAGGTGTGCGACCGTTCAAACCCCAGTCCCGGCCCACTGCTTTTAGCCACCCACTCGCTCGATACGACCTAAACCACCTGTACGCGGCGGCCCACTCGGCGCTTGCGGTTAATCGCCTGGCGACCCTTTTTCGTCCGCATTCGGGCGCGAAACCCAATCTTGCGGGCTCGCTTCACGGCACTCTTCCGGTGGGGGTAATGCATGACGTTCCTCAAACCTACGGTTACAAGTCGGCGGCGAATCTTCTGTTAACGATCATCCACCAGGGTGGTCGTCGCCGGCCACTTTCAACAACACTGTCTGGAATCCCTGGTTGCCCCAGGCATCGGTGGCCCGCAGCGTTACCTGGTGACCGCCAACACCCAATGAATGCAGCGTGAAACTCACGCTCTCTTCAGGCGAATCGAAAATGCTATCAGAAGCAGGCACCATTTGCCAGTCCGTGTTTGAATCCAGACTGTATTCACAAGTGGCAATCGTGCTAGTGCGATCGACCAGTCGGGCGCTGATCTGAGCCGTCTGGTGATTGACCTCTGCCTTCAGGTCACTGATCGTGGGCGGGGTGTTGTCTACGACGACGGCGTCGCTCATGCGATTGGCGGTTTTGCCGTCCCCGGGCACGTTGGCCATGGCATCGCTGGCGACCACTTTTATGAAATAGCGCCCATCGGCCACGGCATGCGTATCCCACGGATAACTGGCCTCGGTCAATTTATCTTTCAGTAAAATCCACGGCCCCTCGCTGCCGGACCGGTAATAAATACTGAATTGCAACTTATCCCCATTGGCGTCTTCTGAATCCCAGGTGATTAGTTGCACATCGGTACCCAGGGTTTGTTTAGGCGCGGTCTTGTGAGTTGCTGCCGCCAGTAGTTCGTCTTCTTCCTGTGTTTTGGGGCTTACCTTGACGCCCTTAATTACGGGTGCCTGATTGGGCATCTGATAGGCCACGTCCACGGTGTTCACCACCGCGGATTTCAGAGCGTTTTTGCTGGTGAATGTGATGCGATATTGCAGAAAGCGCGCAGCCGGCGATGGTACCTGAACATATTCTGCCGCCGGTATTTCATCCGACCATTTTGACCAGCCGGTCCGCGAGGGATCCTGCACATTGCCGCTGCGCGTGGCGACGGACAAGGTCGTATCAGGCGGCAGCGAACCCTCCAGATTAATCTTGCCAAACCGGCTCACCTGCGTCGCATCAAGAACGGGGCTTGTGAACTCCCCCTGAGGCGCAAAGCCGCTGGAGAGCGTGGCAATTCCCCCCACGTCCGCCAGCCCCAGCATGATCTGTCCATCGCGCCGCTGCAGCAGCGACATGACATGCTTGGGCTCCACCTTGGCAAGCACAATGGTTTCCTCCGACTTCGGATCGACCTGAAACACTAACCCATCGGGCCCGGTGCCAACCAGTAGGATGCTATCCTTTTCCAGCAATGACAATACGGTGACGTTCTGGCGAAACACTTCGGTGACGAATCCGTCGGGGTCGATGCGGTAGATGGCATTGCCCTCGACCTTGTGCGGCTTTCCCGGCACGACGGCGGGCTTGGTCGTAGCCGGCGCGGGTACAGGGGGTGCCTTCTCATTTTTCGGCGCATCGGGCGATGGTGCAGCAGCCCGCATGGATAAGTCTTCGATCAATAATGCTACATGATCGTTCGACCATCGCAGCCCCGCACGATGCGTGGAAGGGGCCTTGGGAATCGGGTTAGGTTCACCAGGATTCGGGTCGGGAAATACCGGGGGCCTGGGATTGGCGGGTGGCTGCGTCGGAATAGGCGAGCCCCCGGTGCCCTCAGGGCGGCCTCCCATGGCCTTGGCCTCATCAGCGGCCTGCTCACCATGCTGTTCATCGTTTTCGCCCGCCTCAGAGGTTCCCACGAATAAATTTCCGCGCGCGTCCAGCGCCAGACAACTAATCTCTCCCTCGCTGGAATTGAAAAGCACAAACGCCTCATGCGTTTTGCGGTTAATCCGATACACCATCCCATTCGGATCGGTGCCGATGTAAAGCAAATCCTTCCCATCGGAAATCATCGACAGCAGGTTGTTCTCTTCGCTGGCCAGGATCACCTGCTTACTGCCATCGGGCGACACTTCGAAGAGTTGCCCATGCGGTCCAGTGGCCACGTACAACTTCCCATCGGGGGTCTGATTAATCGCCCACACATATTGAACATCCTCGGCTGAAAAAATCTCGGTGGGGTGGCTGTCGGTGGGAACTGAAGCCGGCACCGCGGGGGCGCTGGCGGGGGGGCCCTGGTTCGGCAAACGCTCCGGATGATCGATCCGCAAGACCCGCCCGGCCTCGCCGCCGGTGCCGATGAGCAGCCTGCCCTGGTTATCAAACAGCAGGCTGAAAATGTTGGTGTTTTCTCCCAGACGGGCTACCACGGCCACCTTGGAATCCTTCACGCGCAGCAAGACCCCATCCGGCCCGGTGCCGGCAAAAACGGTCCCGTCGACCCCTTCTACCAGGCAGTTGACCGTGGCCACCCGCGGGTCTTCTTCCAGCAGCGTTTTAACTGCACGCGAAATTTTCAGGTCACCCAGATTGCTCGCCACGACGTTATGCAGCGTACCCTTTTTAAACTCCGCTTCATGATTAGCGGTCCAATGCGAGGTTCCGACCGCAAGCGCCCGACCTTGCACGGCGCCAGCGAAGCAGATGCAAATCGCCAGCACGAAACGGGTGCGACGGGTCATGAAGTTGTCTCCTTGAAATTTCAATGGATCAATGCCCCGGTTGGCTCGCCGCTGGGGCGGGGCCGGGCGGTGCTGCGGATCGGGGTAGGGGTTGATTGGGCGTGCTACCGGTTTCCACTTTCGCCTGCCGATCAATGGTGATCTGAAAATCGGCTGAACCGGTCATCAGAAATGGGGTGGGCACGATTTTCAGGTTAGAACTGATGAACGGAGTGGTATCGCTGATACCCTCCTGCATCAAAACCTGCCGACGCGATGATGGCAAATGTGGCATCGCCGTATGCCCGATCGCCACCCCATCCTGCTGCCGCATGAGCTGCACATACAGGGCATTGTGCGGCAGTGGCAAAATGTCATCGAGCACCGCAAACATCTCGCTCGCCGTTTCCGCAGTAAATCGAAATGGGCGCGCCGTTTTTTCAGCCTCTATGTAAGTGGCGAAGTCGGTCACCAGTAACGGATAGGTGCCCTCCGGTAGATCGCGGGGCAACTCAAACTCGATGGGCAGGGTCGCCTCATTGCCTCGGAACGGTCGGTAATTCGCATATAATTTCACCGTCTCGCCTGGGCGATATTTCAGCCGCGGCAGCGTCACCGACAACACCTTGGCCTCCTGTGCTTCGGAAACCACCTGGATTGATCCGCTGATGCTTGTCAGCGGCACGCGCTCGAATGGGTTGTCATTAGCCGCCTCGATCGGAACCCCCAACTGGGCAGCGATTTTTGCCAGCCCATCGTTCACATCAGTGTTATGCACCCGGACCACGCGATTGTTAGCAAACGTGAGATCGAGGTCGTAGTTGACCGTATGAAATTGCGGCAGCTCACCCGCACCATTGAGCGCGATGGAGATCGTGGCCATCGCCGCCAGCGGGGTGAACATGTGATGCTGCACAATCTGAAAGTGAAAAGCCTGGTCGTGCGCGGGATGTGCGTAATGTAGTTTCAGATTGACCGGAATCGTCACCGGCTTTGAGCCGATGATGCCCGCAACTCCCACGGTTTGATCCGCCAGCAGCGTTCCGCGTACCTGGTCGGCGGCACCAATTTTGAAACTGGTGGTGAGGTTGGCAACGATGCCGTTGATGGTCCCCGTAGCCATCGGAAGCGCGATGGGGCCCTCGTTGTTAAATGCATGGCCAAACCCATAAACGCGGTCATCGATGACTTCAGTGCACGTCCCGATCGCAGTGATGTCGGCATCACCCCAAACCAGTGGCACCGCCAGCACGCTGCCGCGCTCAAATTCGATCGGCTTATTCCCGGATTCCGGCGATGACGAAGCGCCGGCTTCCATCGGAATTAATCCGTACTCCCGAAACTGCGGCCCTATCTGATCCAAAACGCGCGCTGAAAGCCCGCTGGTCATCAAGGGTGTCGCCAGCGGCTGCAAGTTGGGCATTTGCGCGTTGCCTGTCAAATGTGTCACGCTGCTGCCGCTCTGATTGGCATGGGAAGCGGCCAGGATGGAGGATAGTTTTGTCTCCAGTAGCGACCACGTTTTTGCCCCGGTGCCCAGCGCCTTCCTGCTGTCGGCACCGGCGTTCGAGGCTGCCGCGGGATTGTCATTGATCCCCAGCATGTATTCTATCGGTTGCACTCCGGCCAGCGGATCTTTAGCCATCGGCCAACCGTAGGCGAAGGCACCAAGCATGCGATCGCGTCCCTTATCATCCCGCAGAAAGATGGGTGACCCGCTCATGCCGGCGATAGACCCCGTGTGTTCCAGATTTGCCCCGGCGCAGGAAATAAGCACCACATCAAATTTCGGGTTGAAATTATGCAGAATCGAAACAACGGTGACATCAAAACGCTCGATCGCGCTGCCGTGGAAAACGGATAGCCCATATCCCGTCATGCCCGGCCGAACTTCCGAAACCCGCATGTATTTTTCAGGATCAAACACCGGCAGGGGAGCGACCGGCCGAGTCGCCGCACTTGCCTCGGGCGTGCTTATCTCCTGGGTGGCACTTGATGGATGCGATGCGGCGCAGGCCGTGCTGTTGATCAGGCCCAGCAACGCGAATGCCCCGACCATCACGCTTCGCCAGGTTTTCCCCGAGTGTAGGATTTCATCCATACCGATTCTCCATCAATGGGGGCCGATGGTAGTTGCTGTGGCGCGATTTGTCATTGCCCCACTGCCTTGGCCAGTGAGCAGCCGCGATTCATCAGGTATTTGACACTCCCCCCCGGCGCGGAATACGCTTCGCTCCGTTTTGGAATCAACTTTCGCCCGTGGCCTTCGTAGTAAAGCCGTGACCCCTGTGACCACCGAAACACAACAACGAGCGGAGGCAATACTCGGATATTCTTTTAAGGATCCGGCTCTTCTCAAGGAGGCCCTTACTCATGCCTCCATCGCCGATAACCGTCTTACAAGCAACGAGCGGATGGAATTCCTTGGCGACGCGGTGCTTGACCTCGTCGTGTGCTCTGAACTTTACCGCCAATTTCCCCAATATCTGGAAGGTGATTTAACCAAGTTGAAATCGGCGGTGGTCTCGCGCCGCACCTGCGCCGAAGTTTCCATTGAAACCGGGTTGATCGATTTGCTGGTCACCGGCAAAGGGATCAACTCGGGCCACCACATGCCCCCCTCGCTCGCCGCCGCCGTTTACGAATCCATTACTGCTGCCATCTTTCTTGATGGCGGATATGAGGTGGTGAAGCAGTATGTGCTGCGCACGATGTCGCCCAAAATTGAAATAATCGCCAGCAATTCCCACCAGGAGAATTACAAGGCGTTACTGCAGCAGCACGCCCAGCGTGTTTTAGGGGGCACCCCGATCTATGACCTGCTCGATGAGAAGGGTCCGGATCACAGCAAGTGTTTTGAGATTTGCGTGATGATTGATGGCCGGCGATTCGCCTCCGCGTGGGGACCGAATAAAAAAATGGCCGAGCAGAAGGCGGCGCTGCTGGCCTTGGAAGAACTTGGCGTGCTGGCCCCTGCGGAAGTGGACGAGATTTTCCAGAATATCCCCGACCCACCAGAAGCCTGATTTTTTGCGCTGCTGAACCGGAGCGCCAACGGCAGTGTATCAGCCGATCAACTTTTTTTGATCCCAAGATCTTCAGAGGTAAAAAGGGAATCGAGCTTAAAACCAGCAGCTTCGATATTTTCCCGCGCACCTTCCATGCGGTCGATGACGGTCACGATGCGGATGACCTTCGCCCCTGCTTCGCTCAATGATCTGGCGGCCTCCAATACCTGGCCACCGGTGGTCAGCACGTCTTCCACCAGCAGAACGCGGTCGCCGGGTTTCAAAATTCCCTCAACTTGTTTGCTGGTGCCGTAGTCTTTTTTTTGATTGCGCACGATGACAAACGGCTTCCCGCTGGCCATCGATGCTGCGGCCGCCAGCGAGACTGCCCCAAGCTCGGCCCCGGCGATGCGGTCGATTTCCTCCGTCACCTGCTCGGCAAACATTTTTCCCAACGCCAGCAAAACATCAGGCTGGGTTTCGAAGCGATACTTATCGAGATAATAGTTGCTCTTGCGTCCGCTGCGCAGCGTAAATTCGCCATGGAGCAAAGCCACCTGCGCGATGCGGGCCGCCAGTTCGATTCGATTTATCATGGGATCAAATATACTCAAAAGCCCCGCAAAGGCTCACAGCGCAGACTGACGGTGTCCTTAAAGCAATGAAACGGGATCGACATCTACCGCGATGCGTTCGCTGCGCGCGAACGCTTTTTTCTCACGCAATTCCGCCAGCACGCGCTGCAGTCCTTCTCCCTGTGTTGCTTTCATTACGATCTGCTGCCGCCAATAACCGGCAATTCGATTGATGGTGCAGGGCATGGGCCCCTTTGCGGCGACATCAAACCCCTCACGGTTTATAATCTCGACTACCTTATTGAGTTCATAAGCCAGCACCTCGCTGAGCGTATTGAGCTTTTCCACATCCTGGTCACGAAGAACGATGCGCACCAGCCGCCCGAACGGTGGATAAAGAACTTCCTGCCGTCGCGCTAGCTCGGGCCTGGCAAACCCGTCGTAGTCCTGCTTGAGAGCCGACCGGATGGTGGGATCATCTGGCATAAAAGTCTGCAGAACGACGCGCCCCGGGTTGCTCCCCCGCCCAGCGCGGCCAGCCACCTGCGTAATCAATTGAAACGTGCGCTCGGCGGCGCGAAAATCGGGTAACGACAGCGCGGTGTCCCCATTAATCACACCCACGAGCGTCACGTTCGGATAATCAAGGCCCTTGGCAATCATCTGCGTGCCCAGCATCACCTGAACTTCGCCGCGCCCAAAGCGGCTCAGAAGCGCTTCGTAATCCTTTGAGTTGCGCATGGTATCGCTGTCGACCCGCGCGAAATTGACGTCAGGAAATTTCTTGTTCAGCTCTTCTTCCACCCGCTGCGTCCCCAGGCCGAACAGCGTCAGCTTCTTCCCGCATTCCGGACACGTCTGCGGCAACGGTTGAATCGCCAGGCAATAGTGGCAATGCAATTGCCCGGTGTGCAGGGCGTCATTCCACCGCGCCGTCTGCTGCTGCGCCCCGGCGGAGCGGTGATAGGTCATGGTCGCGTCGCAATATTTGCACTGCACCGCCTGCTGACAAGACACGCAATAAACAAACCCGGAATAACCCCGCCGATTCAGCAGCAAAATGGCCTGCTGCTTTCGCGCGATCGTCTGCTTCAGCAGATCCTCCAAACGTTGCGATACCAGGTGGATTCCCTTGCGGCGGCGCATTTCCTGCTTCATATCCAGCAATTCCACCGCCGGCATTTCCAAGCCGCGCACCCGCCGCGGCAATTGTAAGAGTTGATACAGCGGCGGCGATGGTTCAACCGGCGCTTCGTTCCCCTGATCCATTTTCGGCACTCGTCCCTGCGTCACCCGCCAGAACATTTCCAGCGAGGGAGTCGCGCTTCCCAGGAGCACCGGCACGTTTTCCAGCTGCGCTCTTTTGATAGCGACATCGCGTCCGTGATAGCGCGGGGCCGAATCCTGCTTGTAGCTAGCCTCGTGTTCTTCATCGACGACGATCATTCCAAGGCGCGGCAGGGGGGCGAAGACCGCGGAGCGCGCCCCGACCACCACATCTGCCATACCCGTTGCAGTCTGTTGCCAGAAGCGATGGCGTTCTCCTGCGCTCAGTCCGCTATGGAGGATGGCCACCCGGGTGAAGCGCGCGGTAAACCGCCGGACCGTCTGCGGCGTGAGGGCGATCTCCGGAACCATCACAATCGCCTGCCGACCCTGTTGCACTACCCCGGCGATGCACTGTAGATAGACTTCGGTTTTTCCGCTGCCAGTCACTCCCTTGAGTAAGCTCACACTAAAGCCTGAATCGCGTATGCATGGAATCAGCGCATCAAATGCTTTTTGCTGGTCTTCATTGAGGGCCATCGCCGGCTCCGCCGGCGGAAGCGGGTCGCCGGGGGGGGGTAATGTCGGAGCATCCATTTGACGGGTGATGGAAATTAATCCCAGCTTCACCAGCTTGCGAACGGTGGTCGCCGTGGTGCCAGCCTCCCCCGCCAGGCGATGCAGCTCGATCCCCTCATCACCCTCAATTTGCAGCAGCCGCGCCAACACCGATCGGCGTTTGGTGGCCTTAACCTTTTCAAGCAGCTCCTGAATTTCTTTGCGGGTCTTGAGCATCCGAACGATGTAGCTGCGGCCGACACCAATGCGTTTTTTCACCGCCGATGGAATGATGCTATCGATCACCGTGCCCAACGGGGTGCAATAGTAGCGGCTCATCCAGCGCGCCAGCGCCAGCAGCGGGGCGGGCACCAATACCCGGCGATCGTCGATCGCCAGCAACGGTTTGATCTTCGGATAATCTGTCTGCTGGCGGATACCGACAACGTATCCAAATCGCGGGCGATTCCGCTTCCCCAGAGGTACAGCGACGCGCTGCCCGATGCGCAAATCTGCCGCCCAATTGCTGGGAACGGAGTAATCCAGCAGCTTGTCGAGCGCATCCTCGAGCGCCACCGACGCAAACGGGCCCGGGGTATCGGTGGGTTGCAGCGCGCCCGGAAAGAGCAGGGCCGTTCCTGTTACATTGCTGGCTTGCATCATCGCCTGTCCATCGTATGATCCAGCGGCTTGTACAACCAATGTTAGCAGAGAGTTCGCCGTGTCAAATGCCACGCCCGCCCGCATGCCGCTCATCGACGCTTACCAACGTTCACGCCTGTTGCTGATCGTCGCAATTGCGATTGCGCTGACGATCTTCTGGTGGACCGGGGATCTGTTTCATGTCCCCTATTTGTATCGTGAAAGCGCCAGCCTCCTGCAGATGCCCGGGGCGGCCGTGGGATTACTCGCCGTGCTGGTG
>JBBSFP010000028.1:0-13273 GCA_038238625.1 Tepidisphaerales bacterium | reverse complement strand
GATTTTCGTTTCGCCTGATGTGGGAAATGTAAAACGCGCGCAGGTCTATGCGGAGGCGCTGCGAAGTGAACTGTGCTTCATCGACAAGCGCCGCACCAGTGGCACCACCACTGAGGCCAAGTACATCGTCGGCGAAGATGTCGGCGGTAAGAACGTATTTATCGTCGATGACATGATCACCACCGCTGGCACGATGGCCAGCGCCTGCAAGATACTGCGTGACCACGGCGCTAAAGAGATTTACATGGCTGCCACGCACGCTGTCTTCGCACCACCGGCCATGGAGCGGCTGCAAGCTTGCCCGTTTACCAAGCTGGCGGTCACCGACACAGTGCCGATCGGCGAGCGCGCCAAACTCATCGCCGACCGTATGGTCGTACTCAGCGTAGCGGAACTCGTGGGCGAAGCCATTCACCGCATCCATCACAACGCATCAGTCAGTGCGCTTTTCCGCGGCGAGCGCAGCGGATCACGATGATCCACAATCATTGGAGCTTTGAATTGAAGCTGTAAACGAAGTGAGTTAAACAACGAACAAGGAAAAAACCATGGCTGCTCAAACCGCACAAATGAATGCTTCGGTCCGCAACGAGCTGGGGTCGCGCGCCAATCGCCGCCTCCGACAGTCGGGCATGATCCCCGCTGTGATTTATGGCCATAAAGAGGCTGTGCTGCCAGTGACGTTGGCCAAGCGCGAGGTGGTCAATCACCTCGAAAAAGGCGCGCATCTTTTTGATTTGAGCCTCGATGGCCGCAGCGAGAAGGTGCTGGTCAAGGAAGTTCAATATGATCACCTGGGCATGGAGGTGTTGCACGTCGATTTTGCCCGCGTCAGCCTTGATGAAAAGGTAGAGGTGCATGTGCCTCTGGAGCTGCGCGGCGAACCCAAAGGCGAAGCCGATGGCGGTGTGCTGCAGCAGTCGGTAGCCACTTTGCATATCGAATGCCTGGTGACTGATATCCCGCAGTACATTCGGCACAACGTTGCGGAGATGGCGCTGGATGATGTGCTGCACGTCAAGGATCTAAAGCTGCCACCCGGCGTGCGTGTGCTGCAGGATGAAGATTTAATCGTCGCCAGCGTTCGCACTGTGCAGGAAGCCGAACCTGCAGAAGTCACCGACGCCGGACCTGCCGAGCCTGAAGTAATCGGTAAGAAGGATACCGACGACGCCGAGGCCGAGACCGAAGAAAAGAAGTGATCGCATGCGTTTGATCGTGGGATTGGGCAACCCCGGCCGCCAGTATGCGGGAACCCGTCATAACATTGGTTTTGAAGTCGTTGACGCATTGGCAGCCCACTGGAACTGGACAGCGCGCCCTGAAGATTTTGATCGCATGGCGCGCAATAAATTCGAGGGTTTGGCCATGGATGGCCCCGCCGGAGAAACCGGCGAAAACGTCCTGCTGCTGAAGCCCATGACGTTTATGAATCTCAGTGGGCAGACCGTCCAGGCTGCCATGGCCTTCTACCGGCTGAACGCCGATCAGACCCTGATCGTGCTGGATGACCTGGCATTGCCCTGCGGTAGAATGCGGGTGCGCTCCGGTGGTAGCAGTGGTGGCCACAACGGTCTGCGGGATATCGAGCGTGCCCTGGGCACCGATGTTTATCCGCGGCTGCGGATTGGGATTGATCCCCCACCGCCGCGCATGCCGCAAAAAGATTACGTGCTCGGTCGTTTCACCGAGTGGCAACGATCGGCGCTGGCGCCGGTCATCAGCAGGGCTTGTCAGGCCGTGTGTGTGTGGACAAGAGATGGGATAGCTGCGGCCATGAACCGCTTCAATCCCGATCCGGACGCCAGCAAAAAGAATCAGACCGATTCAACGTAGCAATCGGTCAAAAAGCGTTTGTAAAACCCGGCGACCGGCACGACCGGTCAAAACCCATGCTTGGGAGCAACACAATGGCAGATACGAAATCCAAAAAATCCGCGGCGAAGGAAACGACGCCCAGAGTCAAAACCCTCAACCAATACGAAGCGATGTTTCTCTTCGGACCCACCGCCGCTAACGATCTGGACGGGGCAATCAAAACCGTGCGGGGGATCGTGGAGCGCTTTGGTGGGGAAATCATGGTGATTAAAAAGTGGGACGAACGCCGCCTGGCATATGAAATTGAAGGGCAAAAGCGCGGCACCTACATCATCTGCTTTTTCAAAGCGCCGGGATCGGCAGTCACCGGGATCGAACGTGACGTAAACCTCAGCGAAGAAATACTGCGCGTGATGGTCCTCAAGGCCGAGCATCTGTCCATCGCGGAGATGAATGCGGTCGAACCGCAGCCGATCCAGGTACGCGAGGAGCGATCCTTTGATCGTCCCTGGGAGCGTGATGACCGGGGCGGCCGTGACGACCGCGGCCCCCGTGATGGTCCCCGTGACGACCGCGGCCCGCGCACCGATCGCTACGAACGTCCCGCAGATCGTCCGGCAGCGGACCGCCCCCCGCTGGACAAGCCGCGCGCTAACCACGATGAACCTCTCGCAGACAAACCAGAAGACAAAGACTAACTCGATTCTTCAGCCTTACTGCCCGCAAGGAGGTCTGTCATGCGCGGTTACAACAAAGTGATCCTGATGGGGAATCTGACCCGTGACCCCCAGCTGCGCTATCTCCCCGCCAATAACATGCCGGTCGTCGATTTTGGATTAGCCATGAACCGTCGCTGGAAAACCCCACAAGGTGAAGACCGCGACGAGACCACGTTCGTCGACGTGTCGGCTTTCGGAAAGATGGCCGAGACCATCAATCAGTATTTCACCAAGGGCAAACCGATTTTTATCGAAGGCCGACTGAAATTTGATCAATGGGAGGACAAGCAAGGCGGAGGCAAGCGCAGTAAGTTGAACGTGGTGGCTGAGACATTCACGTTTATCGGCGACGGTGGTGCCAGTGGCGGCGCGAGCGGTGGTGCAGGCGGTGCCGGTGCCGGCGCGAGTTATGACAGCGGCGGCGAGGCAGAAGGCGGTGGTGGTTCCCCGCCGCCGCGCCAGCAAAACCGTCCACCCGCACGCGGGCCCGGCCGGCCGGCTCCCAGTACCAACGAGCGAGGACCGATCAGTGAAGAGCCGCAATTCAAGGGCGATGACATTCCATTTTAACTTTTGAAATCAGCGAGGATTACTATGGCAACGATCAAGCTTCTGCTTAAGGAAAGCATCAAAAACGTCGGACGTGTCGGTGACATCGTGGAGGTGTCGCCCGGTTACGCCCGCAATTATCTTCTGCCGCAGGATTTGGCGGTGGAACCGACGGCCAACAATGTCAAAAAAATTGAAGAGCGTCGTAAGGAAATCGAAAAACAGGAGCGCGATCGCCGTGAACAGCAGGCAGCCATGCTCAAGCAATTGGAGAGCGTGGAGGTGACGCTGGAGCGGCGTGCCAACGAGCAGGGACATCTGTTTGGTTCGGTGAGCGCAACGGACATATCCCGGGCGCTGCAGGCCCAGGGCTTTAACGTCAACCCCGACGATGTGAATCTCCCCGGCAAGCTTGATCGCATCGACACTTACCAGGTGCAAATTAAGTTCGCCGAAGACCTTTCCACGCAGATCAAGCTCTGGGTGGCGCCCGATGCGGAGTCGAAGGCTGGCGTGGAGTCCGCCGCCAAGGCCAAGGCGGCGACTGAAGCCCAACAGCACTCGGCAGAGGAATAATTTCCTTCCCCCTTCGGTGCCGCCGCTCATAGCCGCATCTGACGGTTCATGCGGTTTGCAGGGTCCATAAACGAAGCGGCGGTGTGTCGCCGGTTAAATCAGCGTTTGTTCAGAACGCGTGGAAAACCTGTCCGGCCAATCGACATGAATTGGCTGGGCAGGATTTTTTATTAACCTGCCATCATTCGACGGAGCGAATTCATGAGCCAGTTGATTGATCCTGCGATTGCCAGACAGTTCGACCGTCTTCCGCCCCATAGCATTGAGTCGGAGATGTGTTTGCTGGCGTCGATGATGCTCGACAAGGAGATCATCGGTGACATCATTCCGCTGGTCGAGCGGGAATCTTTCTTCCAGGCGGACCACCAGGTGCTTTTTGAGCTCCTGGTCAGACTCTACGATCAAAACCAGGCGATTGATGCCCTTCTGGTGCGCGAGGAATTACAGAAACGGCAACTGCTTGAAGAGATCGGGGGCACCGAATATCTCGCGCAGATCCTAAACTCCGTTCCCTCCAGCGCGCATGGGAAACACTATGCCGGTATCGTGCGCGAGAAGGCTTTGCTGCGACAACTGATCGCCGCCAGCAACGATGTACTGCGCGATGCCTATGCCCCGCATGAGCAGGCGGATCTGGTGCTCGACAAAGCCGAAAAACGCATCTTTGAAATTGCGCAGAAGAAGGTCGGCAGCCACGCCTACTCGCTTGAGCACGTGTTGCACGAAGTGTTCGAGATGATCACCGAGCGCGGCCAACGCGGCCTGGAGACCGGATTTTTCGAGCTCGATGAGATGCTTAATGGGCTGCAAAATGGGGAATTGATCATCATTGCCGCGCGACCGTCGATGGGTAAAACCGCGCTGGCGATGAACATCGTGGAGCATGTGGCGGCAAACAATCAACTGCCCTGCGCCGTATTTTCCATGGAAATGAGCCGCCAGCAGTTGACGCAGCGTTTGCTTTGCAGCCGAGGCAAAATTGATTCACAAAAGCTTCGCAAGGGCACGATTTCCAGCGCGGATTTTCATTGCCTGACCGAAACGGTGGCCGCGCTCTCAAAGGCACCGGTTTGGGTGGATGATTCCCCGGGCCTGACGATCCTGGAGTTGCGGGCCAAGGCTCGTCGGCTGGCCCTGAAAGAAGGAATCAAGTTGATCATGATCGATTACCTGCAACTCATGGATAACCCCGGCGTCGACAGTCGCCAGCAGCAGATCAGCGAGATTTCGCGCGGTATTAAATCGGTTGCGCGCGAGCTGAATATCCCCGTGGTTTGCCTGTCGCAGCTTAATCGCGCGACCGAAGGCCGCGACGGTCATCGCCCGCGCATGAGCGATCTGCGGGAATCAGGTTCCATCGAACAGGATGCCGATGTAGTGGCTCTGTTGCATCGTGAAGACTACTACAAAAAAAATGATCCTGATTTCTTACCGGACAACCTCGCGGAATTGATCATCGCCAAGCAGCGCAACGGGCCGACTGGAACGGTGAAAATGACCTTCATGGACCGCGAAGTCCGGTTCGCAAATTTAGCGCAACAGAGCGATGCATATTGAGTGCCCTTGGTCGGGACCACTTCGAGATATCTATTAAATATCAGGCTGTTCAGATCAGGGGAGCACGCTGGACAAGCGGTTCAGCGCCGCTCGAATGTGCCGATGCTGTGCAGGGCCCACTTCGTGGCGGCCATATCGTATTCGGTAAAAGATGCGCGTCAGACGCACCACCGTTTCAAATGCTTCGGGACGAAGGTGGCTCAGTGACTCGCTGAACTCCTGCGGTGTTTGTGCGGGGGTTTTTTTCATCTGATGACGCTCCAGCATCTGCATCATTTGCGAATAGAACCCCAATTGCCTGGCCATACGCAGGCGATCAGCAGCCGGTAGCGCAGCCAGCCCCATACGCCGCGCGCTGCGACGCACCCGCCAGCGCCCGATGATAAATGCCGTCAGTGCGATCGCAAGTGCCGGCATCAACAGCGCGACCAGGCCGAATAACGCCCAAGCGGGCATCGATAATACCTGGGCTGAATCGAGCCATGAGCGCAGTTGTTGCCAGGTGCCACGAGCATTACCCAGTACTTGCGAACCCTTATAGGCGCTATCCGTCAACCGCTTGTCGAGTTCCGAGACGATGTTCTCCCGGTGCTCATTATTGTAAGCGATGACGGAGCTTGCCCACTTATATTCCAGAAAACCAAAGAAATGTCGAACGCTCTGCCACATCCCGGTGCTGGAACCCCCGGTAGTAGACGTGGAGCTGGTAGGATCAAACGTTTGCCACCCCTTGTTGGTCAACACTTCCACCCAGGCGTGCGCCTGCGATTGACGGACGATGTAATGCTGGCCCATGCTGCTGTATTCATCGCATAGGTACCCATTCACCACGCGAGCCTGCATCCCCAGGCTCTGGCACATCAGGCACATGGCGGCTGCAAAAAAGCTGCAGTGCCCACGTTTGAATTCGTAGAGAAATGGCACGATCGGATTGTCCCCTGGCGCGATCGCCGGAACATCAGTTAGATCCGTGGTGTACTGAAATTTGCTGCGCAGGTGTTGCTCGATCGCCTGTGCCAGCTCGGGGTCAACCGGGTCAATGATCGCTCCTGCGTGGCGGCGTTCGGCGCGCTTGCCAACGACAGTCATCGCGTAGTCATGAATCCTGGGATCCACGGCGGCAGCAGTGACGGCGACCGAGGACGCCAGGTTTTTTTTCAAGCCCGATGCCACCTGCAGCGCATCGAAAACTCCCGCCACCGGGTTGGCGACAACATCGGTGGACGAATTGTTTTGTCCACTGCAAATCAGCTCGTAGTGCAATGGCTCTGCCAGGATTTTTTGAAGCTGGATCGTGTCATCCAACGGGAAATAGCGGACGACCACCTCGCGCTGCGACTTAATGGAGTAGACCCCCGGAAGTGCGATCAGCCGCGTGCTGCCGGTGGCAGCCAAATCCACGACCTGCCGAATTCGGTTTTCCCCCAAAAGGGGCATTGCCGCGCTCGGTTGGCTACTCTTTCCAAGACGCCGCGCGGTGGCGGTGACAGGCGTTTCCAGGTTTGGCTGCAGATTATGCGACCGCACCACATGGTCCTGTGATTCGCGCCAAAACCACGAGTTGATCCGCCGATCGTATCGATCAAATGACGTGCTGCGCAGATAAATGGGCCGGCCGGTTTCAATGAGTCCCTCGGTCTCCGCACTACCCTGGAAAAGTTGCACGTACGCGACTACCGCGGAGTTCTGCTCGATGCGCTGACCGGTGTTGAGTTCCATGCTGTCGCTGAGTCCCGTGACGTTCATGGGCGCGGCGATGCTGAACTGGCCCAGCATCCCGCTACCCGCCCCGCGCGGAAAAAAGATGAACACGACCACTGCAACGGTGATAGAAGCCCCCGCAACCAGTGCCGTCAGTCGGCGCATCGAGCTCGAGAGCTTCATCTGATTCTGTCGCATTCCTGCGGCGCTCAAGCGAGTTGCAGGCAGGCTTTGTGCCAACTTAGCGCCATCGCTTTCCACCTTCAGATGGAACAATAAACAGCAGTAAAGGCTCAGGAACAAATAGACCGTCAGAAGCAGCGCAAAAATCAGGCTCGCAGTGTTAATCGACGCGGCAATCACCATCAAAAGACTAAGGACGAGCAGCTGCCCGTAGTCGCGGTTAGCGCGCTGCTCGTAAAACTTGATGATCTGCAGGAACACGAGATATTGCCCGACGACCAGGATCGCCCGATTTCCCGCATGTAAAACCTGCGTCGTCACATAAAGCAACGAACCGATCGTGATGATGCTGCTCAGCCAGCGCGGCATCGGCGTAAAACGGTCCATGGCGACCAGGAGCGCGTTCAACCCGATTGCCAGAAACGCCAGCGCCCACACCCCCGGCGATTCTGCGGCATACGCGTAAGTGCTGATACCCAGCAGCACCAGCAGATAAAGAAGCGGCTTGAATTGGCGAATGTCGTACATAGATTCAATCCTGCATAGATTATTTACGCAGGCTTAAGGGACCTGGCTCAGCTGGCATGGCTACGGAGAAATCGACGTCGGAATCGAACTCGAAATAAGCCTGCGCCCGTGGATCGACTGCAGAAAGAACAACAAGCCCGCGCATGCCAGAAGCCTGCGGCGGCGCGCTCGGGGCAGGCGTAAAAAGCATAGCTGTGGTGCTGGCATTCAGCAGCGAGCGCGCGTTTTCCAGCAACTGTTCCGGGCCGTGTTGTAGGTTCAGCTTCATCCGCGCCAGGATCGACATCAGTTCGCGACAATGCCGTTTACCGCGGGTGGTGGGCAGTGTAATCCAGCGACCCGACCACCCGCACAAGCCAACAACCATTCCGCCATCGAGTGCATGGCTCGCCACCGATGCGGCCATTGCGATTGCGCGTTCAACTGCGGCGCGGCTAGTGGGGTCATCGGCACCAAGGCACGTATCCACCAGCAGCGCCAGCCGCGGCGGAGCAATGCGCGTCATTTCCTTTGAAACCAGCACGCCCGTGCGCGCGCTTCGTTTCCAGTGGATAAAGCGCGGACTTTCCCCGGCGCGAAATTCCTTGACCCCGTAGAATTCATTACTGCCCCCGGACTGCGGCCGCGACTGTGCCCAGCCCTGTTCGCTGGAGCGGCAATGCATCAGTAATCGAAGCGACACCCGCCCCAGGGCCGGGTAGACCAGCAGCGTATCGTGCAGTCGGCGCTCACGGGCGCGCTTGATGAATCCAAAAGGGAAACTGGTGCTGATCTGCAATCGATCAAGCGCATGCAACCCCCGACGCCTGGGCATTGCTTCGGTGGGCGCTATGGCCGTTTGTCGGGCAGCAGCGTGCAGCATGTACGCCACCGGTTGCCTCACAAACGCTTCGGAACCGTCTAATTCTGCGATGGTCACTGAAAAGCTGGGCCAAAATCGTTTTAGATTTTTACACTCATATCCAATCTTCAGCGGCTGACCGACGACCGCAGTTTCAGGCATCTGGCGACCGATTCGCAAGCGCGACAGCACCGCGCGGCTGATGACACCGCTGATCACCATCACCCCGATCATGAGTCCAAAGACACCGAACAGCAGATTCGCCTGGCTGTTCATCGCGGCCAGCCCCATAAAAATCATCAGCGCAATATACACCATACCCACAACCGAGAAATCCAGGCGAGGTCGGCGTCGGAATCGTGTTTGAATCGGGCCCAGGGGCATTGGATTTACACCAGACCGCATGGTTGATGATAGGTGCCATCGATCCTGTCAGAATGATCAATCAGGTTGGGGCGTGCACTTGTTCGATGATCCGCTGCATGATGCGCGTGGTGGATTGCGCATCGCCGTTGTTCAGGTAAGTTTTGGCGACCACCCGGTGAGCGCACACCGCCACTGCCAGGGATTTCACATCATCGGGAATGACATAATCTCGTCCATGTAACGATGCCGACGCCTGCGCCGCCTGCGTCAATGCCAGCGAGCCGCGCGGCGATACACCCAGGTGAAGTTGGTCGTCGTGTCGGGTGGCTTCGACGATGTCCAGCACGTAATCGAGCACCGCCGGATCCAGACGCACCGATGGAATCCTGTCTTGTAGTTCAATCACTTCGGCGGCGGTCATTACGGGCTGCAGCGCTTCCAGACGTGTGCGACCGGGCTGCATGGTGAGAATGCGCTGCTCGGCTTCGCGGTCAGGATAGCCGAGATTAATCCGCAGCAGAAAACGGTCAAGCTGGTTCTCGGGAAGGTAGTAGGTCCCCTCAAATTCCGTAGGGTTTTGCGTCGCCACCACCATGAAAGGCCGACGCAGAATCAGCGTTTGCCTCTCGATGCTCACCTGCTCCTCGCTCATAGCCTCCAGGAGAGCCGATTGCGTACGCGGCGTCGTGCGATTGATTTCATCGGCCAGCACGATGTTGGCGAAGATCGGTCCGGGCTTGAACTCGAATTCTGACGTTTGCGCGTTAAGAATAGAGATGCCCAGCACGTCGCTGGGGAGTAGGTCGGGGGTAAGTTGAATACGGCTGAATTTGCAATCAAGGCTGCGCGCCAGCGCCCTGGCCAACACTGTTTTGCCCACGCCGGGTACGTCTTCGATCAGTACATGCCCGCGCGCCAGCAAACCAATCAAGAGCTGCTCGATCGCCAGTTGATGACCAAAGAAAACCGTTCGGATGTTGTCTTGCAGTCGCTGAAATTGTTTATGGGTCACGAGCGATCCATGCCACTATCCCCCATTTCAATCCCGGGATCCCAGCGGGCTGTTCCGGGACCACTATACCGAATCCGCTGTTCCGGAATATCTACCCGGGACCCTTTACCCCGGGCACTTTTCCCGCGTCGTTCTTATTGATTCGCCATCTGTTTGAGGCGATCCTGCAACGCGGTTTTCACATCTTCCAATTTTGGATATTTGTCCGCTGCTACTTCCTCTCTTAGATCAGCATAGGCTTTAGTTGAACTCTGTAGTATCACCTTGATATCGCGGCCGGGGGCGATGCCCAGATCCACAATCTTCCAGACACCCTCGATCTTTTTGAGCACGATTGGTGGATTCCCATCGCCGGGGTCGATGCTGACCGCGTCGTCAGTTGCCTTGGCACTGCTGGAGCGAAATTCATCGGTCATTGAGGGTACCGCAGCGGCCACTGCTGATTTGTCGGCGGGGAATCGCTGCTCAACAGCGACCTTCAGATCCTGACGCGCGCCAGCGAACTGCGCAAAATCAGGCAGCAAGGCTTTTTGCTCTTCGGGTAATTGGGTCTGTGCTTCAGCAGCATCAACCGCGCGGCGTGAGAGGTTATCGCCAAATGCCAACAAGACCTTCTTTGCCTGATCGGTATCGCCACCCTGTTCGGAGTTCGACATTGCTACTGTTTTCACTTCCCCGCCCAATTCGCGCGGCAACGGGGGCAGGAGCATGGCAGCGCTATTGCCCCCTGCCAGGAAAACATTCCTGAACTTTTCGGCGGTCTTGAGATCGTCACCACTACCGGTCGCCGCGTAGCGGGCATAGGCCTCGTAAATGTGGAGTATCTTGGCAGTCGACTGGTCAGCGGCGGGTGTGTTACCGCTGGTGGCTTTGACCAGATTGGCATCTGCCTGACTGGATGCTTCTTCGCCTCGCCCTTGCGCATCGCTGATTTCTTTGGAAATATCCACCGCGAGTGCTGGTGGGATCGTGGCACCGATTTGCCTGGCCGCACTGGCCACCGCTTCCTGCATGGCCTGCTGATTCTTAAGCATGGCCAGGTGGTCATACTGCATCACTGCCAGCGTGTGCTGCGCTTCGGCCTGATCGAGGCGGTACGTACCGGTATTGATGCTATTCTGCAACGCGGTGAAAGCATCCTGGTCGGATTTACTGGTATGTTCATTCGTGAAAGCGGCGATTTCCTTGAATGATTGCTCAGCGTCAACCGCAGCATCCCCAAAATGCGTAGCGGCCTGCTTCAACACCGCATCCACTGCGCTGCGCTCCTTGTTCTCGTCCTCCAGCAGCTTAGCTAATTCATCGGCGCGAGTTTTCGCTTCATCGTCAAGCAGCTTTTGAGCCTGTTGCTGCTGAGCCGTGATCAGTCCATTGAGTTTTTGCCAGCTCTCGTCCAACACTTTGCGCTGCTCGTCAAGAGCGATAACCGCCGCCTCGCTGATCTTTTTTTGAGCCTGCAAAGCGGCGATCTGCTGGGTCACCGGGTCAAGCTTTGCCTTTTCCACAGCCATTTGCGCGGCAATCTGGCTTGCCTGCTTACGCAGTTCTACTGACTTGTTGAAAACGTCCACTGATGCCTGCCCCTGCATCGTGCTGGACTGATCCGCGAGCTGGTCGCTTTGCGCGGAAAACTCCGCCTGCTTGGCGATCTGGGCATCCATCGCCTGCTGGCGCTTCCCGGCATCGGCCTTCAGTTCAGCGATCTTCTGGTCAAGGCCCGCGATTGCGGCCTGCGCTTCGGTTTTTTGCTTATCGATCTCGGTTCGGCCAGTAGTGGGTTCATTTCGCCTGGCCTGCGACACGTCCGCAGCGATGGTTGAGAGCCGGGTCGCCAATTGCCTGAGCTCCCAAATCTTTTTGTCGACCTGCTGTTGGATCGTACGCAGCTCCACGACCTTCTGCCGCCCCTCCGCCAGATCCTGCTCCGCCAACATCGCCGATGCCTGGGCCTTGGCCAGCTTTGACACGCCCTGTTGCTTGGCATCATTGGCCGCATCTTTGATGGAACTTTGCGATGCGTGCTGCCGCGTGCTCATGATTTCGGTAATAGTGCGGGCGGCCTTTTCTTTATCCGCGGGCAAAGCATTCGGGCTTTCGGCAATCTTGATGGCGCTCTGGAGGTTTTTAGTCGCATTCTCGTCGAGATTTACCAGCTCCTGCCGACTGCGGTGCCAATTGTCCTCCACCTTTCGATCCGCTTGGCGCGTGGCGGTTTGCATCTTCTCACACCCCATAATTGCGACGTTCCCCATGAGCGAAAGTGTGATCGCCACGGCCCGTCGGCGACTCGCCAACCCTCCCAGACATTTGATAAAAAACTGGGCTGATGGTTGCATGGGATTCTCCATAAGATCAAAGGTGTCAAACGTTGAGGATGAGCTTCTGAATTGTGACTTTCGCGCGCGTGAAAGTCAATCAAAAGGCGATATCACGCCAATGGCGCGGCCACGGTAGATCAGTTGGGGCTTGGCCGATCCGGCCGATGGTTCTATCATGTTCGCAGGTCTTTTTGACGGAGAACCTATGCCTGTCGAAGTCGCAAGCGATCCGCTGTTCGGTCCGATGAAACAGATGAACAAGATGATGGAGCAAATGCAGAAGGGGTTCTATGGGTTCTTCCAGAGTGAAGCGTGGGCCCCGGCCGTTAATCTATACGAGACGGCTAACAGCTACCTGGTTTGCGTTGACCTTTCGGGGGTGGTTAAAGAAGAAATTGATCTGCAGGTCCACGAGGCGCGACTAACACTGCGCGGTAGGCGCGCGGTGCCGGTAAAGCCAGCGGCGTTGACCAGCGCATCGGATAAATCGGCTGAAATTCCCGCAGCTATCACCGTTGTGCCAGCTCCTCATCCCAATTCCCGCAAAGGTAGCAAAGCGGACCCGGCGCCCCAAAATTCGATCAACGGCACGCCGCCCCGTTATAAAGTCCATTTGATGGAGATCGATCATGGGCAATTCGTACGTGAAGTAGATTTGCCCCAGAATGTTAGCCAGGACCGCATCCACGCCACCTATCATAATGGTTTGCTTTGGGTTGAATTACCCAAGGAATGAATCTGCCCAATTTGAGTCCCTCCGCACCTGTATATCATGGCTGAAAATCAAATTATCGAGCGCGACCCGGCGGCAACGGTTGTCCGCATCGGAGGGAACGGACAGATCTTATCCGTCCCCACACTGCTACCGATTTTGCCGATTCGCAATATCGTTGTTTTTCCCGGTACCGTGATGCCGTTGAACGTGGGTCGACAGAAGAGTAAGAACCTTCTGGACGAAGTGATGCCGGGCGAAAAAATCGCGGGTGTCGTGACGCAGAAAAACGCCGAATCCGAAGATCCGCTGCTGGTAGATTTGAACACGGTTGGCGTAGCGTGCGTGATTCTCAAGCTCTTTAAGCTACCTGACTCGAATCAGTCGATCATC
>JBBSFP010000027.1:0-13317 GCA_038238625.1 Tepidisphaerales bacterium | reverse complement strand
GGTCTTCGCGATCAGTTACGCAATCAACAAGGTCTCCACCACCGTCGCCACGGGGATGTTTTTGCTTTATGCGGCACTCAATGGCCTGACGCTGTCGGCAATCTTTATCGTCTACCCCATCGCCACCGTCGCGTCGGCGTTTATCATTTGCTCGGCCATGTTCGGCGCGATGAGTCTGTACGGGTATGTCACCAAGCGCGATCTCTCCACCTTCGGCCGACTGGCCATGATGGCACTCGTGGGGATCATCATTGCCTCGATCGTTAACATTTTCGTACACAGCAGCATGTGGACGATGGTGATCAACTACGCGGGTGTGTTGATCTTTGTGGTTTTAACCGCCTATGACACGCAGAAACTGAAGCAGATCGCCTACCAGACTGGCGGGAATGCCAGCCTGGCCGCGCGGCTGAGCATCGTCGGATCATTGACGCTCTACCTTGATTTCATCAATTTGTTTCTCTTTCTACTGCGTGCCATGGGTGATCGCCGCAGCTAAATTCGCAGATAATCGCGAGGGTGCGGGAGTGTTATATGAGGGTTCTGGAGGGTAGTCCGATTGATCATTCTGACGACGAGTATCGTAGCGCTGCGCACCCGCTGAATCCCATTGCACCGAGCGTAGACCTGGCGCGACTTGAAGCGGCCGTGCGGGAGATTTTGCTGGCAGTGGGTGAAAATCCTGATCGCGAAGGACTGATCAAAACTCCCAGCCGCGTCGCCCGGGCTTATGGAGAACTGTTGGCCGGGATGGCAGACGATCCGCGGCACCACCTCAAGACCGTATTCAACGAACGGTATGACGAAGTGGTCTTATTGCGCGACATCCAATTCAGTTCACTGTGCGAACACCACTTGCTGCCCTTCACGGGTGTAGCTCACGTGGCTTACCTTCCGGATGGAAAAGTGGTGGGTCTAAGCAAGCTTGCTCGACTGGTGGAGGGCTTTGCCCGGCGTCTACAGGTCCAGGAGCGCCTGACAACGCAGATCGCCGATGCCATCATGGAAGAACTCAATCCCATTGGTGCAGCCTGCGTGATCGAGGCAGAACATACCTGCATGACATTGCGTGGTGCCAAAAAACATGGCAGCACGATGGTGACCAGCGCGTTGCGTGGGATATTCAAAGATAATCCCTCCAGCCGCGGGGAAATGCTGTCCCTGATCTACGGCACCGATGGCCGCTCACGCCTTTGATTTTTTCTCAGGGGTTCTCAGGGAAAGGCGCACTTCGGCACTGAGGTAGTTACAGGCGGAAGTACACAGCCCCCGGCAACGATCAGCTTCTCGAATTCCTCGGCCGGGACAGGTTTGGAAAAATAATATCCTTGCAGGCCATCGCATCCAATCATTTGCAGAAATGACCGCTGCCGTTCAGTTTCCACACCCTCCGCCACCACGCGCATTCCCAGCGCCTGCGCCAGGGACGTGATCGCGCGGATCACAGCCGTTCGGCTATCGGTGGTCAGCGCGCCGTGGGTGTCTGGAATTTGTCGAACGAACGATCGGTCGATTTTCAGCGTGTCCACCGGCAAATTCTGCAAATAAGCCAGGGATGAATAGCCCGTCCCAAAATCATCGATCGCCAGTTGCACTCCCGCATTCCTTAAATCGGTGAGCTTTCGTGTTACCTCTTCAGTGCTGCGCATCAACATGCTTTCAGTGATTTCAAGGTTCAACATCGCCGCCGACAACCCCGCCGATTCAAGACCACTCAGTACTTCTTCCACAAAATCCACCTGCGCAAACTGCGATGCGGAGACGTTCACGCCAATCTTCACCGGCAGCAGCGATCGATCGCGCCATGCCTGGCTTTGGCGACATGCCTCCTGCAAAACCCACTTACCAATGCGCAATATCTGACCGGTTTCTTCGGCCAGAGGAATAAAGATCGACGGTGAAATCAGCCCGCGCTTGGGGTGATTCCACCGCAGCAGCGATTCGGCGGCATACATTCGCCCGTCGCAATCCACCAGCGGTTGGAAATGTAACCTTAGTTCCCCATTGTCGACCGCGCGGCGAAGATCGTTTTCGAGCGAAAGCCGCTCCATGGCCATCGCGTTCATCTCGGGCGCGAAACATTGAAACGCGTTCTTACCGCTGTTTTTAGCACGATACATTGCCGTGTCGGCATGGCGTTGCAGATCCGCCGACTCGGTGGCATCTTGCGGAAAAACACTGATCCCAATGCTCGCGGTGATGTGAAATTCGTGTCCCCCTATGACCAGCGGCGTTCGCAGCGATGCCAACATAGCCTTGGCTACGCGGACCGCTCCACTGCGGTCTTTCAGTTCCGGAAGGACTACGCCAAACTCATCCCCACCCAGCCGTACCAGCGTATCCGATCTACGCACACATGCTTTAAATCGGAGCGATACTTCATGCAGCAACTCATCGCCACAGTGATGCCCCAGCGTGTCATTTATAATTTTGAAGCGATCCAGATCAATAAAAAGGAGCCCGACTGATTGGTCGAACTGCCGGGCATGTTTGAGTGCTGATTGCAACCGCTCTTCGAACAGCAGGCGATTAGGCAACCCTGTGAGCGGATCGTGTTGGGCACCATGCGCCATTTGCTCAACGGCCTGGCGCTGATCGATCGCCATCGCCGCCAGACGCGACAGCGTTTTGAGCAAATCCATGTCGGCGGGAGTCAAACGATCCTGCGCTCGGCAGAAGGCCATCAACATCCCCGCCGCATCGCCGCCGGGCAATAGGATCCGCATCGAGCAACAGGCGCGCAACCCGTGCCGCAGGGTTACATCCCGCAGCGGTAACCATGCTGGGTCATAGACGATGTTGCTGATCACGGCCTGCTCTTCCATTTCAACCAAGCGGGTGGAAGCCAGTTGCAGCATTCCCGCCAACTGGGTGGCATGCTGATCGATCGCCTCGAGTAACTCTTCGGGCATATTGAGCGCTGCAGCATGGGTCAGGTGTCCATCGCGCAGCAGCAGCGCGGTGATGGCGACCTCGGGGTGAGCGCGCACCGACATTTCCAGCAAACGATCCATGATGTGTTCCAGCGGCTCGTTAAGCGCCACCATCTCCAGCACCTGGCGGCGCTCGCTTTCGAGAAGTTGGCCCTGGCCGCGATGCTCTTCCACCCCGATCGCTCCCGCCAGCACGCGAAGAATTTGCTTCTCCATGACATCAAATTCGACGTCCTCGGCAAAAACCACCGCCAGGATGCCGCACGGATCAGCAGCGCGTTTTACCGCCTGGCCCACATAAGTCTGCAGGCCATAGCCGGCGACGTTGGGATCGTTTTCTATAAACCGCGTGTTGTGTAATTTACGCAGGATCAGCGGCTGATCGTCGATCTCACCGGCAGTCAACACCTGATGGTTAATCGTCCCATCGAGCAGCGTCCCCCCTCCGATGCCTCGAGGGCATTGCCAATCGCCGGAGGTGAACGTTTTACCGTCAAGTAACCGCGTATAAATTGCGCAATGTGCTGAAAGCAGCTTTGAAGCGGTTTCGCAAAGTATCTGGATGTTGCGGTCTACGTTCACACCCAAACGCAAAAACGCCTGGCTGAGTTTCAGCAGGCGTTGGTCGGTTTGGCTGTTCTCAGCGTGCAAAGCCAGCGCCGGCGCAGTGCTTTTGACACCACTGACCAGGGAAGAGCGTTGCGCATCAGAGCCCCTATACATGATTGGCGGTTTCCTATTCCGTGGAACGCATAGCCGGTAGAACCGTTACCAGCCCGCAGGTTTATCGACCTTTGCGGTGCCTTTAATAAGGCAGCAATATGGGGGGGACCGGACGTGATGCTTAAATGTGCCCTATTCCAGTTGATGCGCCGGGTTATCGGAGGCTCGCACGCCAATAACCTTGTGTTGGCGCATGCTATAATCACCCGCGCGGACTCTCATGATTAATTTCGCATGTACATGCGGTCAGCGGTTCTCACTGGAGGACGTCCAGGCGGGGGACTCTATTCAGTGCCATAATTGCCTTTTGCTCATCGATGTGCCGACCCTGGACCAGCGCGGATCGCTCGCCGACGACGGTACCTATGCACTGGCACCCGGCACCGATGAAGTAGACCCCGCACCGGCACCTCCTGATGCCCAACCCGCGCCGCGCTACGATCCAGAAAACGGACAACTCATCGAGGCAATGCCGATGGCGGCATATGAGGGGACCACCTTCACCGGCGGACATGATGATGCAGGAAACAAAATCCCCGTTGCCAAAATCTCGACTTCAACATTGGCTTACGCACGGCAGGTACCCATCGTCGGCCGTGCCATGGGTGGGCACCTGTTCTCCCCCGCACTCATCACCCACGTCAACAACGGCATCACCGTAGGTTTCGTCTTCCTGGCCAGTATTCTAATGACCCCCGCCTTGCTTGCATGGTGGTGTGCCTTCGCGTTGCCGGTGATCATGGCACCCATCATTCTCGGGCACTTTTCCCTGATCATCGAATCCGTGGGGATTCAGGAATTCGACACGCTGCCGCGCTTTGGTGGCAACGTCGACATCATGGACGATTTCGTGCGCCCTTCGATACGAACGTTCTTCTCCTGGCTCGTGACCTATGCCCCTTCCTGGGTGCTGGTCGGTATTAATCTGAGGCACCAGGACGACCGGCTGCTGAAATGCGCGGTTGGGGCAGCGCTGATCACCGGTTTTCTGACCCCGGCGGTCATGATCACAATCACCACGGGCAGCAGCTTGATGAACCTCGCGCCCAACCGGGTTTTGGGCATGATCAAAAAATGCGGCAGCCCCTACTGGACCATGGCCACCGTCTGGACCGTGTCGTTTGTGCAATACGCAGGCGGCCTATTCCTTTTACGCAGAGCGGTGATATCCGTCTTCGGTACTTTTGACCGGAGCAGCGCCTTACTCGGCTGCGCAATGCTGCTGCTTGCTGTCATTGGAATGCACTACGCCTGCTGGAAAATGGGGATGCTTTACCGCCGGCATGTGCAAGAGTTCCCGTGGCTACTGCAACGATATGTACGTACAACGGAAACCATTGACCCGGAAGTGCTGGCTCAGCAGGCGAAGCGACGTGCCGCAAACGAAGCCCGATCCAAGCGTTTCACCCAAGGTCATTCGCCCGGGATATAGCTAATCACCCCATCAAAAGGGCTCGATGCGGTTGCATATCGTTTGCGCGGGATGCGGCCGCTGCGGTATGCAAGCCTTCCGGCCTCGAGCGCGTGGTGCATTGCGTGTGCCATGTTCACGGGGTCTTTCGCGTGCGCGATCGCTGTGTTCAGCAAAACTCCATCGGCACCAAGTTCCATCGCCATTGCCACATCGCTGGCGGTGCCCACACCGGCATCCACGATCACCGGAAAATTTGGATCCCCTTGCTTGAGCGTTTCCAGACAAAGCGAAATGTTCAGTGGATTTAAAATCCCCTGTCCGGATCCGATGGGGCAACCCGCTGGCATCACGCTCGCTGCCCCGGCTTCCTTCAGCCGCCGCGCGGCAATCGGATCATCGCTCGTATAGCACAGCACCGTGAATCCCTCCTTGACCAGTTCACGCGTTGCCTCCAGCGTTCCCACCGGGTCAGGGAGCAGGGTTTTCTTATCGCCCAGCACCTCGAGTTTGACCCATCCTGCGCCGGCATTCTTTTGTTTTTCCAAAAGGTCGCGCCCCAGCAGTGCCACGCGGATTGCATCCTCCGCAGTGAAGCAACCAGCCGTGTTGGGAAGAATGACATAGCGTGAGGTATCCAGGTAATCGAGCAGGCTGCGCCCCTCCTTGTCGATCAAACGTTCCCGCCGCACGGCCACGGTCACCACCTGGCATCCGCTCGCATCCAGCGCGTCGCGCATCACCTGATAGTCCGCGTATTTCCCGGTTCCCACGAAAAGGCGATTGCGAACTTCAAACCCTTTGATACGCAGTACGTCCATGACCGATATTAGACCAGAAAATGGCTGACAGTTCAGCCACCACCCACGAACGTTACAATCTCGATGTGATCCCCTTCGCTCAGGGGAGTGTCGTATTTTTCGGATCGGAGCAGCCTGCGATTCAGCTCGACGGCCACCTTGTCGGGCGTGAGCCCCGACTGCTTGAGCAATGTGCTGATTGTGGCTGCTGGGTCGATTTGCCGCTCATCCCCGTTGACGATTATACGCATGATTATTTTTCGATCGAAGCGGTGCCCGCATCGCGGCCGGAGCGCTGCTTGCGAAGTGCCTCGGCATAGATCGCCGGCATCGGCTCCGATACCAGCGAAAGCGATCCATCGGAACCCAACGTAATGGTATACAAATGATCAGGCAAGAACGGACCCCACACATCCTGCCCATCAGCAACGCGCACACCCCTGGCAACGCGAAACTGTTTGTCATCTGCAAGTCTCCAGAAGTCCTTCCACAATCCCGCTTCGAACACCCTTTGTTCGGCACTCAGTTTTTTGTCGTTGTAAGCGTCCGGCACCGCTCCTGGCGCATCAATGGGTAAACCATCCCGCGGTGACTGGTCCTCCCCATAAACTCGGCAAAAAAGCGCCACACTATGCCCGCGAAGCGAATCGTTCTCGGCGATAAATCCCCGCTCGAACTTGATCACGAGCGCATCAATGTGGGCCACGCTGCCGTTGATCAAAAATCGCCGCGGTGGCAGCATAGTGCCATCACGGGCGCGCTCGACAAACAGCAGCGTCGTTCGCACGCACTGGGCGGGCAACGTCGCCGGGGGCAGAATGTTCCCGAAGGCCCCGTCAGCCGGACGACCACTGCATGGCATCACTTGCTGATCTTCGACGATCACCTCGGCAACACGATTTTCCGCCGTCAGCCGCGTGACGGTGGTTTCGAGCTTGATCTTCTGGGCTTCGAGCTTGCGTTTCTGCGCCTCCAACTCGATGTTGCGCTGGGCCAGCGACTGCGCCGCCGCGTCCTGGCTATGCACCGCGCGCCAATAAAAAACCCCACCGACGCCCATGGCGACAAGCA
Organism: Tepidisphaerales bacterium; assembly: GCA_038238625.1. Classification (GTDB taxonomy): domain Bacteria; phylum Planctomycetota; class Phycisphaerae; order Tepidisphaerales; family Tepidisphaeraceae; genus JBBSFP01. Next base: position 6,379 of record JBBSFP010000027.1, on the reverse strand, counting down.
GCAAGTAGAGGATAGTGCGTCTGAAAATTTTGGCCATGATGGTTTAATCATCATCGGCTGGTCAGGACCAACGATGCCATAAATTCGCTTCGGGCCCTGAACTGTGCGAAAGGTCGGCCGCAAACATCGGGGCTAGGCCGGGGATTGGGGAGGAGGTGGAATTTCAATGTTGAAATAGGTTTGCAACGGGCGGACACCCCACCCGTGCGCCTGCATCGCCGCAATCGCATCGGCGGCGGCGGCGGCACCGGTGATCGTCGTGATCATCGTGATGCCATTGCGCACAGCCATCGCGCGAATCTTCCCCTCATCGGTCTGCGGGCCCTTCTTCGTCGGGGTGTTGATGATCAACTGAACTTGCTTGTTTTTGATGTAATCGTTGATGTTGGGCCGGCCCTCGGCCAGCTTCATGATCTCCGTAACCGGGATATCGGCTATGCGCAGGGCCTGCGCAGTCCCACTGGAGGCGATGAGCGTGAAGCCCAATCCCGCAAGCTGCCGCGCGATGGGTACCACCGTTTCTTTATCTTCGCGACGCACCGAAATGAAGATGGTACCCGTCGTGGGCAATGCCGCGCCAGCAGCAATCTGACTCTTGGCAAATGCAGTGGGAAAATCGTCGTCAATCCCCATCACCTCGCCGGTGGAGCGCATCTCCGGCCCCAGGATTACATCCACCCCGGGAAATTTGCTGAACGGAAAAACCACTTCCTTCACCGATGTGTGCCGCGGTGGCAGTGGCTCGATCGCTCCCATCTCCCCCAGTGACATTCCGCACATCACCTTCGCGGCTATCTTCGCCCATGGCACCCCGGTTGCCTTTGAAACAAACGGCACGGTTCGGCTCGCTCTCGGATTCACCTCGATCACATAAATTTCATTGTCGCGGACGGCGTATTGCACGTTCATCAACCCGCACACCCGCAGCGCCCGCGCCAGCGCGCGCGTTCGTTCCTTTAACTGCTCGATGATCTCCGCTGACAGCGAATAGGGCGGTAGCGAGCAGGCACTATCGCCACTGTGAATCCCCGCCTCCTCGATGTGCTCCATCACCCCGATCACCAATGCGCTGCCTTGATCGCTCTTTCCGGTTACGTCAAAATCCGCCAGGCAATCGACGTCGACTTCGATCGCATTATCCAGAAATTTATCCACCAGGATGGGAGCGTCCTTAATCGTGCTGGCCTCTACGGCGTGGCTCATATAAAAATTGAGCTGATCCTCATCGCTGACGATCTCCATCGCCCGCCCGCCCAGCACAAAGCTCGGGCGCACCAGAACCGGGTAGCCGATGTCGCTGGCAATTTCCCGAGCCTCGGGAACGCTCCGCGCAATGCCGTTGGCGGGTTGCAGGAAATTAAGTTTTTGCAGCAATGAGCGGAATTTTTCCCGATCTCCGGCGGTCTCCAGCGATTCAACCGTGGTTCCTAAAATGGGCACGCGCGCCGATTTTAATCCCCGGGCCAGGTTTAAAGGGGTCTGACCCCCAAACTGCACAATCACCCCTTTCACCAGGTTCCGCGATCCAGGTTCACCGAACGCTCCGCCGTTGAGCCGCTCGCAGACGTTGAGGATGTCCTCGTGCGTTAACGGCTCAAAGAAAAGCAGATCCGAAGTGTCATAATCCGTTGACACCGTCTCTGGATTGGAATTGATCATCACCGATTCCAGCCCCAACTCATCAGCAGCGAAGGCTGCCTGCACACAGCAGTAATCGAATTCGATCCCCTGGCCGATACGATTGGGACCGCCCCCGATGATGATGATCTTCGACTTGTCAGTGAGTCGAATCTCATCATCGATCACCGGCTTGCCGTCCATCGTGTATGGCTGTTCATAGGTGGAATAGTGGTACGGGGTCGATGCTTCGAATTCTGCGGCACAGGTATCCACCGATTTATAGGTGGGCATGATGAACCACTGCCGCACTTGCCGAAACTGCTCTGGTGAATCGTTCCACACTGCGGCCAACTGCACATCGGAATAGCCCAGTCGCTTGGCCCGCAGGATCAACTCCGCATAATCCCCGCACTTTTCTGATTTTGAACATTCCGGATCAACAAATCGCGGATTAGTCTTTTCGATAGCGATCAGTTCATCCTCAAAATCGGTGAGCTCTTTCATCTGGGCCAGGAACCATCGATCAATTCTGGTGAGTTCATAAATCTGGTCGAGTGTCCAACCCATCTTCAGCGCGTAGCGAATGTAATAAAGTCGCCCCTGACTTGGAACCGCAAGCTTGCGACGCAATTTGGCCTCGGGAACGGGCCATTCCTGGTCGCTCCCGCCCTGCTGGGCGCGCAGCCAATCGTCAAATGGGTCCAGCCCAAACCCGAACCGCTTGACCTCCATGCTGCGGATCCCCTTCTGCAGCGCTTCTTTAAAAGTGCGCCCGATCGCCATCGCCTCGCCCACACTCTTCATTTGTGTGGTCAGCGTTTCATCCGCATCCGGGAATTTTTCAAATGTCCACCGCGGAATCTTGATCACGCAATAGTCGATCGTCGGCTCAAAACAGGCGGAGGTGTACAGCTCCCAATCAGTTCCATTGGCACCCCGGCGGCTGGTGATGTAATTGGGCAGCTCATCCAGCGTGTACCCCACCGCCAATTTTGCGGCAAGTTTTGCGATCGGATACCCGGTGGCCTTCGAAGCCAACGCGCTGCTGCGGGATACGCGCGGATTCATTTCCACCACGATCATTTCGCCATTATCTGGATTAACCGCAAACTGGATGTTGCTACCGCCGGTCTCAACGCCCACGGCGCGGATGATGGCGATCGCCGCATCGCGCATCCGCTGGTATTCCTTATCAGTCAGAGTCTGCACCGGGGCGACCGTGATGGAGTCGCCTGTGTGTACACCCATCGGGTCCATGTTCTCGATCGAGCAGATGACCACCACGTTGTCGTTGCGATCGCGCATGACCTCAAGCTCAAATTCCTTCCAACCGATCACCGACTGTTCGATCAGCACTTCTGTGACCGGTGAGGCGTCCAAGCCACGCTGTGTAATGGTTTCGAATTCTTCGACGTTGTAGGCAATCCCACCCCCCGTGCCACCGAGCGTGAATGCCGGCCTGATGATCACCGGCAAACCCAGCTCGGCCAGCACCTCCCGTCCTTCGACCAGGGAGTGCACCACACCACTGCGCGGCACCTCCAGCCCGATCGAGATCATCAAATCTTTGAATACTTTTCTATCTTCGCCGCGGAAAATTGCCTCCCGATCCGCCCCGATCATCTGCACGCCATACTTCTGTAGAATTCCTTTATCGAAGCACGCCATCCCGGTGTTTAGCCCGGTCTGGCCCCCCAGCGTGGGTAACAACGCATCCACGGGTCTGCCATGAACCTTTTCATACTCCAGGATCTTTTCCACTGCTTCGGGGGTAATCGGTTCTATGTAGGTGGCATCCGCAAACTCCGGATCTGTCATGATGGTGGCGGGATTGCTGTTGATCAGCACCACGCGGTAGCCCTCCTCCCGCAGCGCCCGGCAGGCCTGCACCCCGGAATAATCGAATTCGCATCCCTGTCCAATGACAATTGGCCCTGACCCGATGATGAGGATTGAATGAATATCAGTACGTCGCGGCATCGGGTGCGGATTATACGGAATGTCGATTCATGACAAGGGGGCACGCCCAGCGCGCAGGTAATTCATGGGCACAGCCTGATGCAGACCCCGACCATACAAACTTTAGAGAACCCTTACGAAGCGCAAATCCTGCCTGGCGCGGGACGAAAAACTCAACGCATTTTACCGGACCCGCCGATATACTTTTACGCTGTGTTGGGATAAAGTTCAAATGTTGTAAACGCGACGTAAAGTTTGCTATAAGTTCAGCAATTACCCATGAGTCTATTCGCCCCTTTCCATGCTCGTCTTATGCCGCAATCCGGGCCGCTTTCCCGCTTCAGTCCGATCATTCGTGCGGCTCCATCGGATATCTCCGAAAAGCGCGTTGGAATACCCGTTGTTTTACATCACGGTCTGGGTTTTGGCACATTTCGGCTGGGGCCGCTCAAGCACGATTACTTCCCCGGGATCGACGATGCTATCGCCCGCCGCCATCCATTGATTATGCCGCTCGTACACCCCGTGGGATCAATAGCCCGCCGCGCGCGGCAACTTAAGCAGATTATCTTGCGCGAGATGACCGACCGCGACCTGTTAGGTCGCCGGATGGTAATCATAGGACATTCCCTGGGCGGGCTTGATGCCCGTTACATGATCACCCACCTGGGTATGGCCGAGCATGTGGCCGCGCTGGTCACGATCACGACGCCGCACCTGGGTAGTCCGTATGCCGATTGGTGTTTGCGGCAGTTGGGCCGTCGCATCGGCGGGCTGGAGTTCGGTAAGCTCTTCGGGCTGGATGTCGGCGCACTGGTGGATTTGACTACTGACCAGTGTGCGCGTTTTAACGAGACGACCCCCTGCATGCCGGGTGTGCGCTATTATTCAGTGAGCGCCAGTCGCCCCGAGCATTTTTTCCGTACCCTTTTAACACACGCCCATCGACACGTTTATGAGCGAGAAGGCCCTAATGACGGGCTGGTTTCGGTCAAAAGCGCCACCTGGCAAAAACATCTGGGCACATGGAACGCCGATCATTGGCAGACCATTAACCGCCGCCGCATGCTCGATTTTACTGACGCCTGCGACATCTCCCCTGAATATGTCAATGTAATCGATCAGGTTGAACGTGAAATTGTGGCGGCTTGATTGAAGCAGCCAGTCTCGCCGCTGCTGATCACGATTTCACGCCACGCGAAAACCCTTCTGCTCGTTGATACAATTGAGGGATGATTCCCGAAAAATTTGGTGTCGTCGCCTATGCCCTCAGCGGTGATCCGCGACAGGTTGCAGAACTGTCGCAGCACGCGGGGTTTGCCGGCTTGCAATTCGACGCCTTCAGTCCAAACTTCTCCCTGCCCGAGCTCTCCCGCACCGGCCAACGGGAGTTCATGCGGCTGCTCAATACTCACAATCAGCAACTCATCGCCCTGCGGGCAGACTTGGGGCCTAAGGGATTCGGCCCCGGCGCGGATGTGGATCGGTTGCTCGCACAACTACATCATCTGCTGGAAACAACCGCCGACCTGATGACCGGCCAGTCCCCGCTTGTATGCCTCGAGATCGGTGCCTTACCACCCCCGCCGCTGCTCAAAACGCCACCCCGTGCGACCGCGGCACAGGCGGGAGCGCTGATTCTGTCTCCCGGGTTCACCGCCGCACCAGCGCCGGAAACCACGCCCTTGCCAACCCCCGCTGCAGTCGATCCGATTCTTGCCGCGCAAACTAAAGCGGCGCTGGCAGAATTAGGGGCGCTGGCCGAGCGTTTCAGCGTGAACCTGGCTTTCCGCAGCGAGCTGGCCAGTCTGGGGGCAATCGAGCAGGCGCTACAGCAGGCTAATTGTTCCTGGTTCGGGGTCGATCTCGATCCCGCTGCCGCCCTGCGCGATGCCTGGGGAATCGACGAAATCTTCTCCCGTCTGGGCTCACAGGTTCGCCATGTACGCGCCCGCGACGCCAACATCGGTTCTGAGCGACGCACGCGCCCCGCCATCCTCGGTCAGGGCGACAGTGATTGGCCGGCGCTGCTGAGCAACTTAGACCAGGCCTCATTCAATGGCTGGATTACCCTTGATCCGATCGAACTTTCTGATCGGGCCACCTCCGCCAGCGCGGGCCTGAAATATCTCCGCAAACTAATCGAGCCATAACCTCCGCTACGGATTATTGGCCCGACAGCTCATCAGCTCCATTTGGCTCAATTGTAGAATTGCATGCCGCTTTTGACGGGGTTAGAGTTCGCGCCATGGACGCTTCTCGGTTCGTCCCATCTGCTTTTTTGGCCCTGTCTACACCGCATTCCGTTGACGATTCAGCGCGCGATGCTTTTGCCCGCTGTTTTTCAGCGGTTGAGCCTCTCACCCTAGCAACCCCGACCCGCAACCTGCGAATTTTCACCACGCCCCGCGCACGCATCGCACAGGACGCTGGCATTACGCTTCTCGTTCACGGTGAAATCTACAGCGAGGGGGCGGCACCGGAGCAGTCGCTGCAGCAACGCTATCAAACCGATGGAATTGATTTTATCCGCTCAGTGAATGGCTCATTTGCGCTGCTGATCATCGACGCTAACGCCGATCGCATTTACCTGGCCACCGACCGCCTTAATTCGCGCAAGGTTTATCATTCTCGAATCGACAACGTCGATTGCCTGGCAAGTTCCCTGGCATTCCTGCCGCGGGACAAACTCCATCCGGATCCGGTCGGAATCGGGTGGTATCTTTCGCACCAGGCGATTTACAACCTGCGCACTCCCTATCGCGATGTACGCGTACTTCGCCGCGCTTCTGTGCATGAG
>JBBSFP010000026.1:0-13479 GCA_038238625.1 Tepidisphaerales bacterium | reverse complement strand
TGGACCACTTGGGGATGCAGCTTAATGGAATAGTGTTCATCTCTGCCGTGCTTGATTTTCAGACACTTATTGCAGATGGCACGGCGGCCGATTTACCGTATGCGTTGAGCCTTCCAACGTTTGCTGCGACCGCCTGGTATCACCATAAGCTGCCGGATGACTTGCAAACCGACTTGCGCAAAACGGTGAACGAAGTACAGGATTGGGCGTTAAACGACTACCTGCACGCACTGGCCAAAGGAAGCAGCCTGGAGCCCGCAGCCCGCAAACAAGCCATCGCGCGCATTGCCCGATACACCGGCCTGCGTGAAGGGTTCGTCGAAAAAAGTAATCTTAGGATCAGCCCCACCGCTTTTCGCAAGGAGCTCCTCAACGATCAGCATAAGATATTGGGCCGGTTCGATACCCGTATTCTGGGGGACGATCCGCACCCCGCGGGTGATTCGCCGGAGTTCGATCCTTCTTTCAGCCCGTTTTTTGCGGAATACAGCGCAATCTTCAATGATTATGCGCGGCGCGTGCTGCAGTACTCATCTGACCTCAATTATGAAGTTTTATCGGGTAAGGTGCACCCTTGGAGCCTGGGCAGCGGGGGCGGGGGAGCCGGGTATCTGGACGTGGCCAGCGCCCTGGAATCCACCATGCACGCCAACCCGCATTTGAAGGTGATGTTCGCCAGTGGCTATTTCGATTTAGCGACGCCGTTCCTGGGGACCGATTTCACAATCGATCACATGAGCCTGTCCGCTGGTTTGCGCGCGAATATCACGCGTACGTTTTACGAGGGCGGGCATATGCTCTATCACTCCGAAGCGATGCTTAAAAAACTCAAGAGCGACGCGGCTGCATTTATCCGGCAAGCGGAGCATCAGTGAAGCCATGCTGCACGTCATCGAGCGAATGGATGATCCACGGCTGGACCCCTACCGCTGTGTGAAGGAACGCGAGCTGGCGCGCGATGGGCGACGCTTTATCGCCGAGGGAGAACAGCTCGTGCGGCGGCTACTCGCCAGCGATTTCGAGACTGAATCGCTGCTGCTGGTTGATCACCGAGCCGATGAGATCGCACAGATATCCCCTCCGAATGTACCGGTCTTCGTGGTCGGGCAAACGCTGATGAACCAGGTGATGGGGATCAAGTTCCACTCCGGGGTGATTGCCTGCGGGAAGCGTAAGTCACGCCCGACCCTTGCAGAACTGTTGCCCAAGGACAGGCCGCGATTAACACTGGTTGTTTGCCCTGACATTGCCAATGCAGAAAACATGGGGGCGCTGATCCGGCTAAGCGCGGCCTTCGGTGTGGATGGCTTGCTACTGGGGGAGCGCTGCCATGACCCCTTCTGGCGGCAATCGGTGCGCGTGTCGATGGGTACTATTTTCTCATTGCCCCTGCGCCATAGTGATGACCTGTTGCACGATCTGCGAGAGCTCAAAAACGACTGGAACATGCAGTTTGCCGCGACGACGTTGGATAAGACTGCCGAACCACTCGCTGGCGCGCGCCGCCCGGCGCGGCTGGGATTGCTCTTCGGGGGTGAAGCCCAGGGCTTGCAACCCCAGTTCGTGGAAGCGTGCGATCGACGGGTCACCATACCCATGGAGATGGGGACCGATTCGCTGAACGTCGCAGTATCTGCGGGGATTTTTTTATATCACTTCATGCAGGGGCCCGGATGCCTGCGGGCTTGAATCAATTCATTGCCGGGTGGCTAGCGCCGCATGATCGGGCTTAGGAGGATGTAGCAAGTTATCCCATGCGGCGCGGGCGGTGTAATCATACGGATCGCCAGCATGAACAAATGGATCGGTGGTGCCGATCAGGGAGATCGTGGTACTAAAGAGCAGGAGCACGGCGGCAACCGCCCAGGTAAGGGGGTGATGGCTCTTTCGAAGCCATGCGCCGGCCCAGAAAAGTAACAACGGTAAAAACACCACGAACCAGCGAGGACCGAACATTGCCTGCGTCCAGTCCGCACGGCAGAAAACGTAGGCCAGCACGATCAGCGCGCTACCGATTAACGTCATCATCGCCATGGCTTTTGTGGCCGATGGCCAATTGCGATGAAGAACCAGGCCAATGCCTAAGAGTCCGAAAACAACGACAGGAAAATGGCTGAACAAGCCGTGCGATCCGAGCAGCGCACCGAGAATTTTCTCGACTGAATGTAAGGCTCGTGCCAGCAGCGGATGATCGGGCACCACCTCTGAATCAATCGGATCCAGAGAAACAATGACGGGGGTAACGTCGGGATGGGTGAGATAACCACTAAGCAGACTGCCGGTCATCGGAATCGTCAGTATGGCATGCAGGATAATGGGCGGGATTATCCCTGCAAGGTAGAACACCAGGTTCAGTGCCCGTCGCCCACGGGTAAAACGCATGGCCCCGATGACGAACATGAAACCGACCAGAAAGACGGTAGCGGAATGATCAATGGTAGCTGCCAGCGCGGCGGCCAGGCCGGCGATGGTAAACCATGCAAACCCGCTGCGCTGCGTTCGCGAGAGCACCTCGTGCACCAGGCAGGTGCACGCCGCTAACACGAGCGCGGCTGCCGGTGCGTTGGAATTCATGACAACGGACCAGCTCAGTAACCCGCTGCCCAGCGCGACGACCATCGCCAGGGCGGCACGCAGGGGGCGCTGCAATTCCAGTAGACGGCCCATCCGATAAATCAATCCAACGGCGCCGGCGACGGGAAGTGTCACCCCCAGCAACGTCAATAAATAGGCTGCAAGCGTTGGATTGGTCGTGAAGGTGATCCCGCAGCGTTCCATCAGCCAATACGGTCCACTCAGCAGAAAAGCCATCATGGGTGGCTTGTCGCTGTAGTACGCCCCTCGGACCAGCAGAGTATCAGGCGGAGTTGGAGTGTTGGATCGTTTTTGCAGGATCGGAAAAAAGGTACCGTGTTCGATCGCCTGGGAGTGCATATCGGCCAACGCCTCGATCGCAGCGTCGCGGGACAACTCGTTGGATGAAATGGAATCGAGCCCTGGTTTCCGCAGGGGCCGCATGAGCGGCAGGGCGATGACCAGTACGAGGATCGGCGCGGCAAGCGCCCAGGGGCGGACGTGCTGCCGTTTATGAAATGTCTTGATGTAATTCCACTGACTCGCCAGCATGCTGACCCATCGCTGAATCAATAGACTTTCAGGAACTGCACGAAGTTCTCGAGGATTTTGTTACCCAGCCGTTGATAGCGCGGGTAAAGCTCAGGCGTCAGTTTGCGAATCTGTTCAACCCCACCGGGGCCGAGCGCCTTTTCTGCATCCGATTGACCGTGCACGAGCAACGCTTCAATGCCGGGCTGATCGAGCTCGATGTGGTATTGAAAACCGAAGAGATGCGTCTTGAAGCGGAATGCCTGGTTCCTGCATGATTTTGTGCTGGAAAGCAACGCATTTCCCGTGGGCGGCGGCGGCGCAGGGGGTGGAGCTGGGGCGGCGGGGGCCGAAAACTTCGGCAAATCAAAAGTATCAAAATGCCAGTGAAACATCGGAGCCCCATCGATCAATCCCATGACCATTGGCTCAGTGCCCCCCGGAAACGGAAAAGTTACAGGTCCCCAGCCGAATTCCGGTGACCAAACCGGCGGTGGCGCGACGGCGGGGTGAGGCCCGTCGACCGGCGTGGCGGGGGTAGATACGCCATAGGTGTGCACCTTCGCGCCGGCGGCATGGGCCAGCAACTGGGCGCCCAGGCAGACCCCCAACATCGGCAAATCGAATTGCACAACCCGGCGAATTAGATCCACTTCCGGCTTCAAAAACGGGTATTTATCCGAGTCGACATCCGCAACGCCCATCGGCCCGCCCAATACCACCAGCACCCGAAGCTCATCAAGATCGGTCGGAACCTCGTCACCTCGATATAGGTGTCGAATCTCCGTTGGAATTCCAAAATCGCGGAATAGCGGCACGATCCGGGCAGGGCCTTCGTGCTCAACGTGCTGAAGAATGATCGCCTTGCTCATGAGCAGTGAATCATCGGGCGAGAGGGGACCGGTTGCAAGTGGACGGGGCTAGACGGGGCTCTGTGACGCGCTAGGCAGGGATCGAGCGGTCGAAGTGGCGGACCTGCTGCCGCTATTAAGGGGTCGGTGAATTGACCAGCAATTCCCGACTCGAGGCAGTGCGGGTATTTTCGGTTTCCGTGCCATACCCGGTGGCTACGTTGATCTGGTTGGCCATTCTTCGGACGTCGTCGATGTTGATATTACGGCCGGGGCACTCGGTGGCCTTGGTGTCGCGGTGGCCCAGAATATTGCTGACACCGATGTGATAGGTGTGCATCAGGTAAGCCGACAACTGGGTGAGAGAGCGCAGCTGAGCGGGCGTGGGGCGCTGATTATCAAAATTGCCGACGAGGCAGATCCCGATTCCGTATTCATTGAATTTGTTGTCGGGGGTCTTGGCATGGGCACCTTGCTTTTGCTTGGTCCAGCGCGGGCCGACTTCGATCTGGCCGTCGCCGGTGTCGGTGCCATTACCAATCACGAAATCGTAACCGAGTTCATCCCAACCCTTGGCGCGATGCATCGCATCAAAGGCAGCGGCGCCACCCGTGGGGGTCGCACTATGATGCACGACGATCCATCGCCATGGACGGGTGGCTACCGGTGGAACCCAGCCAGCGGGGATGGCGGTGTTATTTTGTGGCTGAGACAGGGGGCGGACCTTTATCGGCGGGGCGACGGGTTTTGGAGCTACCGCCACCTTCGGCGCTGCAGAGGAGCCGAAAATCGCCGGGGGTAGTTCTGCATCCGGTATGGCCGCGGTCTGGCAGCCGCCGGCACTTAGAAGGGCAGAGAACATCACTGCCACCGTCGCAAAATTTCGAATGTAAAATTTCGGCAGTGAGTTGAAGGAGTACAATTGATCAGCCATCCGTGGCCCCTTCTCCGCTGCAGTCAGCCCCGAGCGAACATCGGCGCGACAAGTTTTCCATTGAAGAATCGGTTCTGAACGCACAAAAGCGTTCATCGGCCGCCGATGAGTCATAAGATAAATGACCCACCATCGCCGCATGGCATCCGTGCCAAGTGGACGTGGTTCTAACCGGCCCGAGCATGGAAATCCAGCGGAATGCGAGAATTTCTGATAACCAGCGGCTCGGGCGTAAGACAGCGTTTAGCCACGCCCCACAAGAGTGCCGCATTAGCTACACGCGAGCCTTCGGTCTGGAAACCAAGGTTGGGCGAGCAGGCTCCGCGGGCACCGGTGGATGCAGGATCGCAAGTTGCTGGTTGGCCTTCAACGTGTAGCGCAGGATCACCGGCTTGCCGTTCATTTCCGCCCAGACACCCACGTAACGTAGCCCGCCGCCCACCAGCATGGGTGTGTTTGCCAGGACGGCGAGGAAGACGTGGTAAATGTTGTACATCTCCATCCAGAACGACACGATCATCATGAGTACGAGTGAACCCACCAGTGATGCCATCAACGACCAAAGCAGCCATTGATCTTCAAGGCTCTGAGCCTGTTTGCTGGCGGTCCACATGCGCCGAATGCATGCACCCAGGAAGGTGTAAAAACCAATGACCCCAAGAATGCCGTTGTTGACCAACAGCAGCACCCAGTGGATGCACAAATCCCGATATTGTGCTTGGTAGTTGGGGGGTGTCTCGCCATAACCGGCAAGCCAATGCCCGTTCATCCCGCCTTCATGCAAGGTGTATTTCTGCAGGCCAACGCGGTACCAACTGCTCGAAGCGCTAAAGCCGTAGTTGGCCAGGATGGAGATCGGGTCACGATTGGCAAAGAGAATGAGGGCCAGTAAGCCAACCAGTATCATGCTTCCCCAGATCCGTGCGGTCGAGCGGAAAAGGAACAACCACAAAACGCCGAAACTGAGTGCCGCGGCCATCATCGGGCCGCCCGAAATGGTGCAGATGACCCCGGCTGGCAACAGTAGCCACGCCAGGATCCAGGGGAAGATTTTTTTCTTTTCAAAAAAAAGATTGGTGCACCAGGCGATTTGCAGCGAGAAGAACGCACCGAGCATGATGCACTGCATGAAAGCGACGTTCGCGCGAAAAAACATGCGGCCCATTAGCGGCCGCTGATCGCCCGGTTCGTAGATACTGCGAAAAAGCTGGTTGGGGAGCGTCAATAATGGCGGGTTGCCATAGGGCATAATCTCGAAGAAAGGGTTGTAGGCGTGGGGCGATGTCATCTGGATCACCCCAAGGGTCACAATCGGGACCGATCCCCACAAAAACCCCTTGAGCAGGGCGTAAAACGAGGACCGATCTGTGATCAAAAAACGGGTGCACCAGAACGGGACCATCGCGCTGAGAAAAAAGCCGATGCGGTTGATGATCGCCTTGGTGGGCGGCTGGGTTGTGATCACCTGCGAAACGAGCAGCAACATAAAGTAGGTGATCGCCAATGCGTCGACGTAGCCGAATTTGAACTTGCCCCGGATATCCGCCGAACCTACGCAGCGGAGCAGCAGCACGAACCCAATAAGGCGCTGGGCGGTGAGGCCGATACCATCGGGAGGCACCAGCAGGTTCGATGGATACATGAACATCGAACAAATCAACGGCACCAGGGCATAGCGCCGAGGGAGCGACAGGCAAAGCACGATGCCCAGCACCGCGACGGCAAGCGTGATGGGTTGATCAGGCGTCAAGGCTGGTCCAAATCATAAATTTTAATCGAATATCCGGTGACATCCCGCGAAACCGCCAATGGGCGGCGATTGAGCAGTTGCGAATAATCGGCACCCGGAACAATTGGTTTACCCACTGGCTCATCATATCCGTCCAGACCGTGGATAACGTTTTTGCTGATGGCAAAAAGCCCGTGAGGCGGAGATTCGAGCGTGTCAGTGGGATCAAGTCCAACCAGCCCGATCAACCCTTCGATCTTGCCGCCGGTCACCCGCATGCTGCAGGGACGGTTCTGGGCTTTGAGCCATTGGGCGGTTGTCAGAACGTTCTGCCCCCAATCCACATTGCTGTCAATCAGGTAGCGGTCCCCCTGGTTTGGGCCGTCGGCTATTAAGTTGAAATATGAAAGGTAATTCGGAGCGATAAATGCGGTCTCTAGCCCGGCCACTGCTATGAGGCACAGGAGCGTTGCCTGCGCCATGCGGCCCCGCTGCGCCAGAACAAAACAGACAAAGAGATAGAGGAGGGGCAGGATAGGCAGCACATGGCGAATCCCTAGATCGATATGCCCCCGCATCGAAATACCTAGAAACACGATGACCGGAGTTACGATCACCAGCACCCCCCAGGGCTGTCGCGGACGAAGGATAAGCCAGGCCAGTAAAGCCATTGCAAACCCCGCCAGCACGGCTAACGGGCTTTTCAGCGCAATCGCTTCCGGAAAATAATACCACCAGCCGAGCTTTCCAAGATGGCCATTGAGATACGTGGCGTGACCATATTTTGCATGCCCAGCCAGGAACATATTGCCGAGGACAAAGCTAGGCATCGGCACCTGTATATGCTTGAGCCGGTCGGGGAAGTTAACCCATGCGCGCTCGTTGCTGAAAAGATCCTGGTCTCCAATGGAGCCCACATCAAGGAAGTAGGTTGCCCACAAAGACAGGAAGGCGATTACACCGACCGCGACGATTTTCCAGAGAGATGGCCATTGGCTGAAATAGGCGCGCAGGCGACTGGCGTGCATCTTGCTGAACAACTCCGGCAGAGGACGCGCCATCAGAATCAGCCCTAAGGTCGGCAGCACCAGCACCGTGGAAAATTTGCACGAGATGGCTAGCCCGAATACCGCACCCGCAGCGATACTGCTGCCCCATGCGCGGTGCACGATCCAGCGCAGGCCGTGATAGACACATGCCAAAAACCCAGCCGCGGCGGCGACATCGGTGGTCACCTGTGTCGAATGCGCCAAAAGTGTCGGATCGAAACTGACAAAGATTACCGCCAGCATTCCCACCAGCGTGCTTGCGAGCCATTTCCCCAGGAGGTAGACGTAGAGCAGCGCGATTGCCGGAAAGATTAACATGGCCCAGCGGGCGTGATTGAGCACCGCGCGGTAATGCACAAGATCGCCGCCATACAGGATTCTGGCGCCCGCTTCGTTGGCAGCTTCTTCGTAGCGCACTTTCGTCATGCCACGGGCTTCTTCAACATGTTCGCCAGCGAGCACCAGGGGCAGACCCGCGACTAACCGGGGAAGGGGCGGATGCTGCACGCCATAGATGTGCTTGTGTGCATCATAGATTCCGACTGCGGCTCCGAGATGGTAAGGCTCATCGACCGTATGGCTGGTTTGCGTTGAAGCATACCCGGCGCGGAGAAGCATGATGCATGCCGCCACCACGGCGAGCCATGGGTAAGCGCGGTGGCAGGGCGGTAACCACTGTCGAATGTGGGTTGGAGAAGTCACGGCACTCCCGTTGAGCGGTTCAGCGATGGGCATCTGCCTGAGCCATGCTGTCTGGTGCGAATCCAAGGCGCTCCTGCACGATGTAGAGGGGGCGTTGTTTGATTTCTTCGTAGATCCGTCCGATGTATTCGCCCAAAATACCGATCGTGATCAGTTGAATGCCGCCCAGAAACATCAGCATGGTGAGCAGTGTGGTGAAACCAGTGAAGGCTGGCTCTCTGAATGTGGTCGGATAGATCAAGGACAGCGCGCGGCGCACAATAAAGAAGATGGCGGTGAGGAAACCGAAACCCGCGACCCCAAACCCCAGCCATGTCGCTGCCCGCAGCGGCTTGGTGCTGAAGCTCAACATCCCATCCATGGCATAGCGGATGAGTTTCGTCAACGTCTGTTTGGGAGTACCGGCCGCGCGCTCCTGGCGATCGTAGATCACGCTGCCTTGTTTGAAACCCAGCCAGCTGCGCAGGCCGGGAATGAACCGGTTACGTTCCGGCAGGCGATTAAACTGAGTCACAACCTTGCGATCCATCAACCCAAACACTCCCGCATCTGGGGTGGTGGGTAGATCCGATACACGCCGCATGAGGGGATAAAACAGGCGGAACCCGATTCCGCGCGCCCCTTGATCCGCACGGCTCCGCCTTTCTCCCAGCACAATGTCAAAACCCTCTGACCACTTTTTCACCATCTCCGTGATCACTTCCGGGGGATCCTGCATGTCGCCGTCAATGAGCACCACGCAATCACCGGTGGCGTGATGCACCCCGGCGGTGATCGCTGGCTGATGCCCGAAATTGCGTGAAAGATTGACGAGTTTGATACGCGGATCTTCGGTGTGATACTGCCGAATCATTTCCAGCGAGCGATCACGGCTGCCATCGTTCACCAAAACTAATTCCCAGGGCCGCCCAGTGGCATCCAGTGCGGCCGACACCCGCCGCCGAAGCTCCGGAAGGTTCTCCTCTTCGTTAAAGATGGGCACAACAACGGAAATCATGGGTAATCCATGCGAAGGTCCAATAAAAACGGCAGATTTTCAACTGCCGCAACGGAATTCTAAAACTGCGCCGCCGTGTTCACCGATGCGCGCAGCCGATCTCTACATGATTCATCGGTCTAATCCCCATCGAGGCTTTGTCCATTCGCGCGGCCCAGGTTTCCGAAGCCTTTTGGAGAGGAGGCTTCACCCCTTTACCCGGTCTCCACCAACCACGATGATGCCCCATCAATGCCCATCCACCCGCTCAATGGAAGCTGGCAATTGCGGTGCCTGAGCGCCGCTGTCCCCGCCCGGTTTCGCCGATGGACCTCGGCGCTTGTTCCCGGGACAGTGCACGGCGCGCTGTTAAAGGCCGGTAAAATTCCCGACCCGTACGTTGGACGCAATGAACTGGATCTGCAATGGATTGACCAGCACGATTGGGAATTCCGCAAGCAAATTAACTTGGTGAAAAGCGATCTTCGTCGACCCCGACAGGAGTTGATTTTTGATGGGCTCGACACCGTGGCCCAGATCTTCGTCAACGGGAAAAGAGCCGGTAGCAGTGTGAACATGTTCAGGCAGGTGATTCTGGACGTACGAGGAAAGCTGCAGGCGGGGAGGAACGAAATCAGCGTCGTCTTCAGCAGTCCGACAGGTTATGCCGCCCGGCAGGCAAAGGTCGGAAAAGGACGAGTGTCGGCGACGGATTTCAAATGGCAAACCGGCGAATCGCGCATGACCCACCGCGCCTGGATTCGCAAAACCCAGTGCCATTTTGGTTGGGACTGGGGGGTCCATCTCGCCACCAGTGGGATTTGGCAATCAGCCCGGCTGGCGCTGAGTGATGGCCCGCGCATTGATTCGGTCACTGTTGAACAGCAGCATGCCAACCGGCAGGTCCAGTTGCGCATCACCGTGCTCCTGACAGCCGCCATGAAGGTCACGGGGTCGCTGAAGTTTTCAATCGATGAGCAACAAATTGCCGAACCGGCGGAGCTCAAAAAGGGGTTGAACACCCTCCGCATGCGGGTGGTGATCAAAAATCCGCGACTTTGGTGGCCAGCAGGGCAGGGCGAGCAGAACCTGTATCTCCTGCGTGTGGCATGGAGCAATGCGGATGGATTCAGTGACCAGGAGATCTGCCGAAACATCGGTTTGCGGACTTTGGAATTGGTGCGCGATCGCGATAAGGCCATCGATGGTCAGCGCGGCGAATCGTTCTATTTCAAGATCAATGGCCGCCCGGTTTTCGCCAAGGGGGCCAACTGGATCCCACCAGATCAATTTGTCGAGCGCTGCACACCGGAGGTGTATCGCCACCTTTTGCAGAGCATGGTAGAGGCGAATCAGAACATGGTGCGCGTCTGGGGTGGCGGATGGTACGAACAGACGATTTTCTACGACCTGTGTGACGAGCTTGGCCTGATGGTGTGGCAGGATTTCATGATGGCATGCGCCCTCTACCCCGATTCGCCGGCTTTTGTCGAACAGCTGACCGCCGAGGCGCACTACCAGGTTCGCCGCCTGCATACACATCCCAGCATTGTGCTTTGGTGCGGTGACAACGAGGATGCCGAAGCGGTTTGGGGATGGTGGGGTTCATCCCCTGATTTCAAGCAGAACGTGACCATTTATCAGCACACGCTGAGCGCGTTACGCGAAGCCTGCCTGGCAGAGGATCGCACACGCCCCTTCTGGATTTCCAGCCCTTCAAACAACGAATTTCAGGGCCACAACAATGATCCGAATCGAGGGGATGTGCACTATTGGACAGTGTGGCACGGAAAACAGCCGTTCAGCAACTATCTGACCATGAAGCCGCGGTTTGCCTCGGAATTTGGTTTTCAATCCTTCCCGGAAGCGCGCACGCTGCGCCCTGTAGTGGGCGCGGAGGAACTCAACCCCTCCAGCCGCGAAATGGAGCATCACCAACGTTCGGCTGATGGGAATCTGCTGATTACCAACACCATGGCGCGCGAGATGCGCATTGCTAAAGATTTCGATACCTTCTGCTGGGTTTCGCAGATCAACCAGGCAATGGCCATCCGCACCGCCGTCGAGCACTGGCGGCGGCTGAAGCCGTGGTGCATGGGCACCCTCTATTGGCAGTTGAACGACCTGTGGCCAGCCGCCTCATGGAGCTCGATCGACTATCACGGACGCTGGAAGGTTCTGCACCATTTCGCCCAACGTTTTTACGCGCCATTGCTTGCGAGCTTCGCGCGCGAGGGGGAAGTGATCGAGGCGTGGCTGACCAGTGATTTGCACGGTACGGTAAATTTCAAGGGGCAACTGGAAGTCTTTCGCTGGGATGGTAGCCGGGTTAACCGGCTGTCGATTGCCGGCACCTTGCGACCGCTGCATAGCCGCGCGGTGGCGCGCTGGAACATCAGCGACCTGTTAAAAAAAGCGGAGCCCCACGAGATCTGTATGTTTCTTAGGATCGATGGTGGGGACGTAAGTTCCGACAACTTCACGACGCTGGTTCCGTGGAAATGGGTCAACGTGGTGCCGCCAGAATTAGAAACGGAACTCATAGAACGCGACGGCATTTTGGAATTATCCGTAAGAGGCCCGCGTGTAGTGCCCTTCTTTCATGCGGAGCTGGATGGGCAGGAAGGTCATTTCACGGGCGATTGGCAATTACTTCGGCCGAACGTCCTGTACAAACTACGATGGCAACCGCATCGGCTGCATGGGGCCGTGCATTTGAAGTTGCACCAGGCGCGAAAGCTGCTGCGGACGATGAGCCTTTATGACACGTTTGCGCATCATTGAGGAAGAGAAACGGCGGCTAAAGTCGCCGGCTAAACGGAGAACCGGATGAATTTCCTAAAACGTATGGGCGCGTGGGGGGTGGTCGTGGGATCTGTAGCAGGCGCAGGCGGCGCATTTGCCGCGCCTCCAGTGAAGTTTGAATCGCGCGGGATCGGAGGCGGCGGGGCCATGTATTCCCCGACGATCAACCCAGCCGATCCAAAGACGATGTCGGTTGCCTGCGATATGTCACCGCAGTTCGTGACGCACGATGCCGGGCAACGCTGGGAAACCCTCGATTTTCGCCAGTTGCAGGCGGGCCATGATAGCGCTATCCGATTCACGCATGACCCAAAGATTCTCTGGGCAATTAACTACGCGAGCAAAGGTGGCAGCGACATTGCCCACCCTGTGAAGAGCGTCGATGGGGGTAAGACGTTTCAGCGGCTTGATGCTGCCGCCTGGCCCGATGATCGCGGCGCGTGGGTGCTCTATGCAGACTATGCTGATCCGGAGCGCGCGATCGTCTCCGCAGAATATCGCGAGATGTGGATCACCAGCGATGGGGGCAAGACGTTTGAGAAAAAACTGACGCTGCCCGGCGAGGCTGGCCTTCACCTGGCCGGTGTATTCTTCGACGGGAACGACATCCATGTGGGCCTGAACGATGGGCTTTATCAATCCCATGATGGCGGTAAGACGTTCGCGCGCTCCGAGGTCACCGGCTTGCCGCCGGGGCAATTCGTCACGTCCTTTGCGGGTGCGAGATCCAACGGTAAGACACGTCTCTGTTGCGTCACGCATCAAAAAGGTTTCTGTGGCATCACTGGCGAAGAGCACGGTGGCTTTACCGGCGTCTGGATGCTCGAAATCGGTCAGAAGCAGTGGATCAAAAAAACCAATGGCATTCCGGCCGGTGTTGAGCCGTTTTTTGTCAGGATGGCCTCCAACGACATCGATACCGCCTACATCGCCGGTGCCGGTAACGGTGCCCCGACCGTCTACAAAACCGTCAACGGAGGGGACGCTTGGATGGACGTGTTTCAGACAGCAGGCAATAAAAACATCGCCCCTGCATGGGCTGGAGATCACGGTGATGTTGACTGGTCTTGGCCGGAGTATGCGCTCGGGTTTGACGTGTGCGCATCGGATAAAAATCGCCTGCTGCTCACCGACCTGGGCTGCTGCCACAGCAGCGATGACGGCGGCAAAACCTGGCGCGCGCTTTACACCCTGCCGGTGCAAGCGCATACCGTGGGCAGCGCCCCCAAAGGCGCTGGCTATCTCGGCAATGGAATGGAAGTCACCAGCATCTGGCAGATGCACTGGTTTGATCCGATGCACCTATTTGCCTGCGCCACCGACATTCG